>CAYZEG010000008.1:0-10281 GCA_964477635.1 Candidatus Woesearchaeota archaeon
ATCCTTTTCTGCATTGCAGAATTTCTGCGGGAGTCTTGTCAACCCATTCAGCGTCAGGATTTGCTGAAGTTTCGCACGTGATTCTTGGAGAAACAATGCATGAAATTCCATCGTCAACAACGCATGTTCCAATTTTGCATTGCGAGGTTTCGGAGCATTTTGACGGGAAGAAATCTCCTGTGCATTCTCCATTTTGGTATTGCATTGGAGTTATGTCCTGGCACAACGCGGCTCCATTTTCAGTTTGTGCCCCCGCGACGCAGCAATTCAGCCCTTCATCTTCCTGCGCGGAAACGGAGCCTATTTGTTTTACTGCCAATAAAGAAACAAAAATTTTTCCGAAGTCAAGCTTTTCTTTTTTGTTTTCAATTATGCTGATGCCGGGATTTTCGCTCTGGCTTGTCAAGAAACTATCTGACGGAATTGCGCTAAGCAATATCAAAATTTCCAGAATGGCGACTGCCCCTAAAATTCCGCCTTCAATTTTGTTTATTTTTTTTCGCATCATCTTTAAAATCCCGGAGGAACGCCGCAGCTCCTTATTGCAAATCTGAATTTTTCCCTGCTGTCAATGTTTTCAATTGTGTAAATGTAATTTCCGCTTTCAACATTGAATTTGTCGATTAAAAACTCAGGATATGCCACTTCAAATCCGGTGTCTTCAAAATAACAGAACTGCGCCTCGCCGTTTATTATTTCTTGGACAATTCCGAGAAGCTCGTAAACTCTGCTTTGAATTGCAATCTCAAAGTTTTTTTGCGTTGTTGTCTCGTCGGATTTTGTCAAGATGACTTCGGAATTTGTCTGAATCAAAATCCTTCTTGGCATTAATTTTACTTCAAAACTTCTCAATTCTGAATCGGAACCGACGTCAAAACCCTTGCTTTTAAAATCAGAAAGCATTTCTTGGAAGCACGATTCAACGTCGTCGGATATGTAATCTTTTATTCCATTTTGCATGTCAAGAATAATCGCTGGTTTTTGAGCGACGCACGGGCGGAAATTGTTTTGGGTGTAGCATAAGTAGGAAATGTTTCTATAATCTTCCTCTTCGGTGAAAAGAAAATTTATTGAAAGTTTCGGATTCAATTCCCCTCCCCTTATGGATAATTCCCTGACTGCCTCTTTTGTTTTTTCCTCAAGGCAGGAATTTAAAAATGCGTTGACATTTGCCTCTTGTCTTCCGCCGATGCCGATATTTGAAATCAAATTTGTCCTGTAAAGAAAAAATAAGATTATTCCGCTGACAATTAGCACGCCGACTATTATAAAAATTGTAATTTGCCCTCTTTCTCCGCCCCTTACCGACATAACAGCGATATGATTTGAATACTTATAAACTTTTTTTAGATTTTTCCTGCCCATCCACGTTCCCGCCCACTCGCGACCTCGCACGAGTTATAATTAAATTTACTCTCTACCATGAAGTCGCTCGCCCGCCCCGCAGAACGAAGTGATAATATGAAATCAGCCACGATATGCCCATTAAATTCCACTCAAATTATTTTGACATTAAAATTAATGAGTGAAACATTCCGTCAAAGACGAATGTGGAACGGCAATAATGAAGCGAGGCGAAGCCGAGCGATTCTAATAATTTTTGAAATTAAAATCAATCATCAATTTCTTCCACGCGTGGAGCAAGAAGAAAATCAAGCTCCATCCCGATGTTTTTGAATTCTATTTTCAGCGGATGATCCTGCGCAAAATGAAATATTGTTTTGTCGCAAAGTTTTGCGCCCTTCATGAATTTTTGCAAATATTCAAGGCTGTATTTTGCCCTTGAATTTTCCCCCTCTATTTTTGCTTCGTCCTCGGAGAATTCGGACATCGCCGAGTTTGTTGACTTTGCCTCAATGATGAATCTCTTGTCTTTGACAATCAAAGAACACGCGTCGGCAACGATGGCGCAATCCTCGACGGATGCAATCAAATCGGGGGAATTTATTTCAACTCTCGACGAAAACTCCATTCGCGATTCTTTTTCATGGAAGTCAATATCCTCGCCTTCAATTTCAATAAGATTAAGCGTGAAATTTCTTTTTATCTTGTCCTGTATTTGTATGCATAGCATATTTTCCCTTTTTTCCATAACCAATGCGCTTCCGCTTCCGCAGCGTTTCAGAATTTGTTTCAGGCTGTCAAGATTTATTCCAAGAACTTCCGTCCCGGCTTCAAATTCGGAAAATGCGCTCCTCGGAATTCTTAATCCCATCATTGAAACATTTGCGGGGTCAATGGCGTTTATGCTCATTCCAAACTCGTTTATTTTTATTTTCACTTCGGTAACAAGCTCTGAGATTATGTCCACAACCTTCGCCAACAAAACGGGATTCTGCAATTTGACTAGCATTTTATATCCAGAAAAGAACGTTGCGGTTTTTTAAGGATTGTTATGGTGGAGAAAGGCAATTCTGGAGGGGATGTTGGCGCGGGCGGAGATTGGACCTTACCCAAATTATATAAACAGATTGTTTTTTGCTCATTTATGGAGGCGAAGGAGGAGAAAATAAGGAGGGTGACGTCCATGTACTATTCGCGTCCGGACGTGCAAAAGGCGATTTATGATTTTTCAAAAAAACGCGAGATTTCCCCGAGATATTTTGAGGGGTTCGGAAAGCGCCCCGACTCTTTTCAATATCCCGGCGATATTTTTGAGCTTGTGAAAAAAGGCGCGACGTCTTTTCATTGCTCTGAAGAAATTTGGCAGGACCCGTTGAAATTGTCGACGTCAATGACTCCCGAGCAGGCAAGCGATTTAAGGGAAGGATGGGATCTGCTTATTGACATTGATTGCAAATGGTTTGACTACAGCAAGAAAACCGCCGAAGCGCTGATTAATGTTTTCAAAAAACACAGAATAAAAAATTTTGGAATTAAATATTCTGGAAGCAAGGGCTTTCATATGATAATCCCGTGGAAGGCGTTCCCAAAAAATCTCGCCGGAGAAGACACGAAAAATCTTTTTCCGGAACTCCCGAGGAAAATAATTTCTTACATAAGATTTCAGGCGGAGGAAGAGATGAAGGAAATTCTTCCGGAGGATTTTTACGCGCAATTCAAGGATTCCGACATTCGGAGAGGGATAAAATGCAGCAATTGCAAGGAGATTGCGAACGAATATTATTCAATAAAATATTTCTGCCCAAAGTGCAAAAGGGAAGAGGTGAAAAAAACGACGCAAAGGAAGGATTTTCATTGTCCTGAATGCATGGTTGTTTTTGAAATAAAAGATGAAAAAAAAATTTACGAATGCAAAAAATGCGAAATCTCCTCCGAAAAAAATCCTAGAAATTTTTCGCGCGGCATTGAACTTGACATTTTTGATTTGATTGGGTTGGATTTGGTTCTGGTTTCTCCCCGGCATTTATTCAGAATGCCGTATTCCCTTCACGAAAAAACCGCTCTTGCAAGCGCGGTAATTACCGAGGATGAATTGAAAAATTTCCAGCCGAAGGATGCGGATCCCATGACTATAAAGACGAGGAATTTTCTTCCGGATTCAGGGGAAGGCGAGGCGACGGAACTTGTAATTCAGGCGCTGGATTGGTTCAAGGAAAATTTCCGCGAGCCAAAGGAAAGCAAGCAGACGGATTTCAAGCCGATAAAAATAGACAAATTTTCAGATTCATTTCTTCCCCCGAGCATCCAGAAGATTCTTCAGGGAATCGGCGATGGGAGAAAAAGGGCGCTGTTCATCCTTGTCAATCTTTTCAATTCAATAGGAATGGAAAAGGATGAAACTGAAAAAAGAATTTTAGAATGGAATAAGAAAAATAAAATCCCCCTGAAATCGGGTTATATAAAAACGCAGCTTGCGTGGAGCTACAGGAACAAAACCGTGCCTCCGCCGAATTTTGACAAGGATTATTATCGCGCAATCGGAATTATTCCGACGGATGAGGAGCTGAAATTGAAAAATCCGATAAGCTATGTTTTGAAAAAGGCGAATATCCGGCAAAAGCAAGGATAATTTTAAAAACTAGCCTTCCTTGTTTTTCAGATGAAAAATAAGGTGATGCTGATTTCATTTTTATTCCTGATTTTAGCTTCTTATTTTGCGGCTTTTGTTTTTGCGGAGATAAAAGTTTGCGAGGATGGCGACGATAAGTGCAGGATTGATAATGCTTATTCCTGTTTGGATGACGAGATTGACGCAAGAACATGCTCGCGATTGGGCGCCGATGAAAAAGTTTTTTCTCTGATTGCCGCAGGGGAATGCAAGCCGGAGGTTGAGAGCGACGCAAAATTCAAATCCGATATAAAATACACCTCTTTGGCGGTTTTGGGCGGAGCGACGGGAAAAGACTCGCAGGACTGGCTCATTTCAAAAAACAGAACGACGACAAATTTGGACTGGTTTTTGCAGATTGAATCTCCAAGCGCAACCGCCTGCACGGTTTCTTATGGAAGTCCGATAAAGCTCTACACTGTCTCGGTTAATGCGGATAAAACCTTGTCGGGGAGCCTGAGTGGAAGCTGTTTCTCATTTTCTTCCGGAAATTACTGGCTGAAAATAAGTTCAAACTGCTTTGACGAGGATATAAAGGTAACATGCGACAAATCTTTTCTCACGTCTTTGATTTATCAGAAGCAAGGTTCAAGCACGATTTATGTTTCCGACGAAACCCATTCATCATCGGCAGGGGGAGAGGCAACGGAAAATGTTCAATCTCTTTGCTTTGGTCTGGCGGGAAGTTGCGACTATGAAGGCAGCTTATGGGCGTCTCTGGTTTTGAATTCAAAAAATTACGACTTGTCTCCATATCTTCCTTACCTTGTGACGAATATGGAAGACAATAAAAAATTTTTGCCCGAGGCTTTCTTGTATCTTCTTTCGGGAGATTTCGGAAATGAACTTTTGGCAAAGCAAATTGCGGATAAATGGTGGCTTGGAGATGCGAGCAACGATAAATTTTACGACACCGCTCTTGCCCTTTATTCGACTCAATACGATGATTCTTTACAAAGGCAGAATTCGGTAAAATGGCTTTTGGATGAAGCCCAAGGCACGGATGGTTGCTGGAACAACGGCAACATAAGGGACACCGCTTTCCTTCTTTACTCAATAGAACCAAGAACATCCTCCGGAACTCCCATAGATAATGATGTTGATTGCGAATCATCAGGGTTTAACTGCATGTCCGGAATAAGTTGCAGTCAGGCTGGAGGAAATGTTTTGAACTCTTACATTTGTTCAGGGACATTTGCATGCTGCGACAAGGCGAAAGTTCTTCCGACATGTCTTTTGCAGGGCGGAGAACTTTGTTCTTCCTCACAGAGATGTTCCGGCGGAAATTTGGCGCAATCTTCTGATTCCACTTCTTCGCAGGTTTGCTGCGTCGGTGGAACATGCGCCGTCAAGGATGAAACTCCTCAAGTTTCCGAATGTGTTTCTGCGGACGGAGAGTGCAGGGTTGGAAGTTGCTTAAGCGGGGAGACTGAATCCTTCCAAGCATGTGATTTCAGCTCCGATATTTGCTGTCTTCCAAAAACTTCCGGAGGAGTTTCAACTTGGTGGATATGGGTTTTGCTTTTACTGATTACCATAGTTGTTATTGGAATAATCTTCAGGGAAAAACTCAAGCACATTTGGTTTAGAATAAAATCAAGATACTTTAAAGGAGGTTTGGGAACTTCTCACGCCGGGGGAAGACCATCACCGCCTTCTTCCCCATTGTTTGGAAGAAGTTCATTCTCTTCAAGGGCTCCAGCATATGGAAATCGCCCGGTTGTCCGTTCAAGGCCGATGGGGGAGCTCGACGAAGTTTTGAAAAAACTGAAGGAAATGGGAAAATAACTTTCTTTAATTTTTAGATTTTATCCCGTTCGCCTAAAAATTCAGAAGTGCCAATGTGAAATCGGTCGTCGTGTGTTATAATTATCTGCATGTTCCCTTTAAATAAAATTTATTAACTTGTTTTTTGTCCCATGTCTATGAAAATTGGCGTCTTTTTGATTTTGCTTCTGATTATTCCGTCGGTTTACGCTGTTGAATTTGACATGAAATCTTCTTTTAATAAAGATGAAACGCTTCTTGCAAAAATTTCTGGAAATTTTTTTGAATCAATATCTTCCGATGATTTGACTCTTTACAGGGGCGGAAATAGAATTCCGATGGCTTTTTCAGTGAAGAAGATAGACAATGATTTTTATATTTACGCGCAACTCCTTGGAAAAACGCCCGACAACTACACCCTCTTTGTAAATGACGCAAAATATTTTCAATCGGGCGTTTTGGTTGAGGGAGACTTGTCAAAAAATTTTACAATTTTGGAAAATTCTTCCGATTTCAAAATAAACCCGGGCTATATTTATTCTGATGGAGATTTTTTTGTGGAAGTTGAGAATTTAATGGATTTTGAGATTGTTGTAAAAACAAAAATAGCCAATGAATCAGAAAATTCTTCCGGCGGGGGATTCTTTGATTTTTTTTTAAATGGCGGAGCGCAAACCGAGGCGGATTCGGTGAAAGTTAAATCGGGAGAGGTTAAAAAAATAAATTTCAATGCTTTGGATTTTACTCCCCTTGCAATTCAAAAAATTGAGCTAAGCACGGACAATACATTTTATCAGATTCCTGTTTTTTTAACTTCTGATTTCGCCGTAAATGAAACCACCGCCCAAAGAATAAAATTTGAGCCTGGAGAACTGAAGGTTACAATGCCATTTAATTCAAACACGACAAGAATTGTCTATTTGTTTAATAACGGAGAAAATGATTTGGAAAATCTTGACTTGCTTTTCTCCGAATCACTGAAGCCATACATTTTTTCTGAAGCAAAAAATATTTCTTTCCTTGGAAAAAACTCAAGTCAAAGATTGGAGTTTGAATTTTCTTCTGCCAATGCTGAAAAAGCAATTGAAGGGCAAATTAGGGCGAAAACTCAGGATGACTACTATGCTTACATCTCTGTTTTTTTAAATTTTGTAAAATCATACGTTCCAACAAATGAAAGCGGCGATGTTGCAATTCCATCCTGCCAGGAACTGAACGGGATGATCTGCTCTGAAAATCAAGTTTGTGACGGAGGAACCCAGACGGCAAATGATGGAACCTGCTGCCTTGGAACATGCTCCGAACAAAAAACAGCTCCTTACGGAAAATACATTGGATGGGGAATGATCGCATTGATATTTTTGGGGCTGATTTATTTTTATTTCAGAAAATATAGAAAAGTCCGCAACGTTGTTGATTTGCTGAATCCAAGGAGAAGATAACAATCACTTTTTTTTGTCGTTCAACAACTCCCTCAATTTCTTCTCAAGAATGTTTTTTTCAACCTGAATAACTCTGGCGACTTCATCATATCCGTGCAATCTCCTTGTTAATTCGTTCAAGATGTCATTCCATCCGTTGTTTGTCAAAACTATTAATTCAGGAGAAATTATCTCAATGTGCGCAGGCATGTATTTGAACATGAGAACTGCGATGTGCAGAATTTCCTCAACCTCAACTTCAATTTCTGCAAAAGTTGTGTAAAAATCTTTTTGGTCCTTCATCAAAACGGGCTCATTAATTTTCTTGGTTAGTATTGTTACGCCTTTTTCCTTTTCTATTTCCTTTATAAGATTCTCAAGCGCTTCCGTCAGATGTTCTGGCGGTTTTCCAATTGCTTCAAGTATCATTACTGCGGCAATTCCCCTCGTCTCTTCGGATTTAAAACTCATTTCTTTTTTCCTTGTATTTTTTTATTGCAAGCAAAATCCCGACAAACATTCCAAAAACGGCAAGCCAAAGGATTTTGCTCTTGTATAAATTTCCAAAATCTGAGTTGCTTTTTATATCTTTTGTAGCGTCCGAAGTCAGCCGAATTATTTGCGGCTTTTCATAAGATTGTTCGGGAATTTCTTCCGTTTTTTCTTCGGAAATTTCAGCGATGGTTGCATTTGCCTGAATTTCCAAAGTTTGATTTTTTTCTTCTTTCTTATTTTCCTCGTAATCTCCGACGCATGCAAGTCCCTGAGTTTTTATGTTTTGAAGTGTTACTTCTCCAATGCCATTGACATCAATAAGTTCGTCAATATTTTGGAATGGACGTGAATCAATTACTGCCTGCGCTTTTACGGGGCCAATTCCGCTCAACAAATCCAACTCTTCTAATGTTGCAGAATTTACATCAATTTGCGTCTCGTTGCAAGAAGCTGAAATAAAATTAACGAAAAAAAACAGCGAAGCGAAAATTAAAAACAATTTCATTTTAAAACGAGAAAATCTCAAATTTTAAAGATTGTTGTACTATCCCGCCCACTCGCGACCTCGCACGAGTTATAATTAAATTTACTCTCTACCACGAAGTCGCTCGCCCACCCCACAGAACGAAGTGATAATGTAAAAATCAATCTGCTATTTTATAATTAGCCAACGTAAATTTTTATCTATTCATAATTTTTATATTGGCGAAGTTTCATGGCGAAGACCGAAACGAAGCAAAAAAAGCGAGGCAAAGCCGAGCGTCATTTATATTTTTCCACGAAGTCAGCATATTCAATTTCTCCGCGTTTTTTCCCTTTTTTTGCAATCCAGATTTTAGAAAATATTTTTTTGTCAAGAAGAAATTTTATTTTTTCTTTTTCTTCCTTATCCAGCCAGCCATTTCCCTTTACCTCAACGCCGATTACCTCGTAATATTCACCTTTGTTTCTTAATGCAATAAAATCCGGGAAACCAGTTCCAATGCTGAGAATTTTTATGAACGGATTGAATTTTCTTTTTGCCTTTACAAGCTTCTTTCCCTCCAAATCAACATTGTTTGTCCACTTGTCAACAATCCAGCCGTCTTTCTCTAAATTATTTCTGACTCTTAACTCAAATCTCATTCCGGAAGCCCTTGCCAATCTTCCTCTTTTTGATTTTTCAGATTTGTCCATATTAATGCATGACAACAAATCTTATATATCTTTTTTTCTATTTTTTAAAATGCAAAAAGATGTGAAAATTTATGTTGCTTCCCCCTTGGGATTTTCCGAAGCCGGGCGTGATTTCATGTACGCAAAAATAATCCCAAAAATAATAGAATTGGGATATGCTGTTCTTGACCCGTGGAAATTAACTTCTGAAGAATTAATCAAACCGATTTTAGCAATGCCCATTGGAATTGAAAAAAATTTGGCTCTTGCTGATATGAATTGGATAATTGGAAAAAATAACGACAAGGCAATAAATATTTCGACGGGTTTGCTTGCAATACTTGATGGTGTTGATGTTGACAGCGGGACCGCTTCGGAAATTGGGGGCGCCTCCATGCTTGGAAAACCAATACTTGGATATCGTGGGGATTTTAGATTGTCTTCTGATAATACCGGGTCAATTGTGAACCTGCAGGTTGAATATTTCATAAAAAGAAACGGCGGGAAAATAATCACAAAAATAGACGATTTGCAGAAAGAGTTGAAATTGCTTTTTGGTTAATCTACAAATCCCTCGCCTGCAAGGTTCTTCTTCCATTTGCCTTGGCTCTTTTGATTCCTTCTCGCAAAATCTCTTCAGTTTTTCTTTCAAGCTCTTTTTCAACTTCGTCGGCGACGCTAGTTATTCCCTTTTCTTTGTCAAGTTCGCGAACGACTTTTCTTATGTTTGATTTTATTATGAGTCCCATGATAATTAATTATTTTTGAAGTTTAAAATTTTTATCCCTCCCACCCGCCCATGAAACGGAGTGATAACTATAAATCTGAAATTGAGTTTCATTGTGAATTGATATAAATTTTCTTCGTTAATATTTTTCATTTGGCGGAGCGTCTTGATGAAATCTGGCGGAGCCGATTTTGTAGCAATACATGAGCGAGCCGACGGCAAGCATTATTTTATCTTTCCCAAAAGTTTAATTATTTTGTCCTTGCCGACAGCCAAAATTAAAGCTGCAAGTCTTGGCCCTTTTGCCTTTCCAATTATTGCGCCATAAGCAACCCCAAAAAAATCTTTCGGCTCAATTCCAACTTTTTGCGCAATTCCATAAAATTCATTGGAAAGCTCATCTTCGTTAAAGTTTTTAGCCTTCAGCCTTTCTCTTAAAAGTTTCAACGCTTCCTTCTCGTTGTCATTCAAGTCTATTTTTATCTCTTCTTGAATTTCAAATTTCATATCGTCTCCGGCGTAATTATCAAGCCAGTTTGAAACTTTTTCAGCGCGGATTTTATTGGCTCCCCTCAAACCGTTCGTCTTTCCGGTTTGAACAATAGTTATCATGTGCCTAAAGCTTATTTTGTTGGGCTTTGCCTTGCTTATTTTTAATCTTGACAGCTCATAGATTCTTCTTTCTTGGGGATTTGCTTTTTTTT
>CAYZEG010000008.1:10291-14321 GCA_964477635.1 Candidatus Woesearchaeota archaeon
AAATTGTGAATATGATGAGGAGAAAAATTAATCCTTTTTTATTTATAGTAATCCTCATAAATTTTTATCACGTCGTTGTCAAAGCTTATTTCAAATTCTTTATTTGGCCTCGTTCCGACGAAAAGGTATCTCAATATTTCCGGCTCATAAACTTCTTCAACTTCCTGTATCGTAAAAAGATTCCCTGCCGAGCTGGACATTTTCCCCTGAACTCCTTTCTTGTAAACGAAACCATACATGACATACGTCGGCGCACTGTAATCGTAAATTTTTTTTGAGATTTCTTTTCCAGTTGTATAGCTTCCACCTTCGACGCTGTGATCATTTCCACCTGGCTCAAAATCCACTTTCTCATAAAACCAGCGGGCTGGCCAATCAACTCTCCATTTCAATTTCACAATTCCTTTTTTTCTGAAATCAAATTTTGCCCAATGTCCGCAATCGCACGAATATTCTATTTGATATTCGTCAACATCTTGTATTTTGGTATTATCTCTGCCGCACTTTTCACAATAAACTTCTATTGGCATCCAGTCTTCTTCCAAAGGCTGTTCTCGGTATTTATCAAGAATTTTTATTATTTCTTTTCTTTCATCAAGAGCCTTTTTCACCAAATGAGCGTATTTGCATCTTTTATGCATCTGATTTTGATAAATAAACTCGGGTTTGATTCCAACTTTTTCAGAAATGCTCTCAAATTCATCTTCAAAATGTTTTGCATAACTTTTTCCCTTTTCAAAAGGCGACGGAACATCGCTGACGGGTTTTCCAATATAACCTTCATACTCCTTCTTTTTTTCATCAGGCATATTTTCCGGAACTTTTCTAAATCGGTCATAATCATCCCAAGAATAAATGAATCTGACTTTCTTGCCTTTTTCCTTCAAGGCTCTTGCGACTAAATCTGTGGTTATTATTTCCCTGAAATTTCCTATATGAACTGTCCCAGAAGGCGTTATTCCCGAGGCGCAGACAAATTCCTTTTTGTTCTTTTTCCCACGGATTAAATCATCTGCAATCTTGTCCGCCCAAAAAAATTTATCCATAAATAAAAAATAGTATTTTGATTTAAATATCTTTCAATATCCCAACTCGCGACCTCGCACGAGTTATAATTGAATTTACTCTCTACCACGAAGTCGTTCGCCCACCCACCACGCAGAAGGCAGAATGATAACTTGAACTTGCCACAACATCGTTGATTAAATGTCGCCGAATTTTTTCATTAACATTTTTTTTAACGAAGCGCCTTCATTTAAAAGGAAGTTTACAAAAGAAACCTTGGTGTCTTTTGGCGCTGAGCAATTAAGCGAGGCGAAGCCGATCGGATTATCCATCACCTTTTGTCCAACTCCATATTCAACAGGCTGTCAACCATTTGCTGGAACTTGTTCCATCTGCTTACATGAATGTATTTTATCTTGCTAAAATTTTCCTGCAGTTTTTGAACCTCGCGAAATAATTTCAGCAATTCCGAGTTTCTGACTTGGTATTCTCCAAGAAGTTGTTTTACAATAAGCTCTGAATCCATGACGCAAGTCACTTCGTCTTTCGTGTGCTTCATTGCAATCTCAAGCGCTTTTATAAGTGCCTTGTATTCAGCAACGTTGTTTGTCACACTTCCGATTTTTTCGGAATGCATTTCAAGAATATTTTCTTCTCTTCTCACGAGAACGCCTATTGCTCCCGGTCCGGGATTTCCCCTGGCTCCGCCGTCTGAATTGGTGTATATCATCTTCTTTTTAGAATTCTAATCTTGGAAGTTTAAATAAATTATTATAAGTCAAATATGCAACGCTTTGAAATTCTTTAAACCTTGAAATTTTTCATCTTTCATCGTCACGCTTTTTATCTGCGCATGCTTTGGTCCTTTCTTGCAAATTTCAATCATCTTTTCAACGTCTTCTGAATTTCCCTCCAGAAAAATCTCAACCCTTCCATCTTCAAGATTTCTTACAAAGCCGTTCACATTGCTTTTCTCGGCATTTTCTTTTACGAAATTTCTAAAAAAGATGCCTTGAACCGCTCCGTCAATGTATAATCTTACCGATTTTTTCATAAGAGATTCAATTGAGGCGGCTTTTTATATTTTTTATTTTTGATTATATAAATCCTTATAAATCGCCGTAAAATCTGGATTTTATGAGAAATTTTATTGATGAATCAATTGGCTGGCTTGGAACATTTCTTGTTCTTTTTGCATATGCTCTTGTAAGTTTTGATTATCTGCCTTCCTCAACATTTTCATATCAATGGCTGAATCTTTTGGGCGCCTTCGGCATAATGCATGTCGCCTTTAGAAAGAAAGTTTACCAATCGGTAACGGTTAATCTCGTTTGGGGAATAATTGCAATAATTGCGATGATGAAGATTTTATTATAATCCAAAGGTCTTCTCAAACTCTCTCATCTGCGCATACTGAACAAAGAATTCTCTTCCCTTGTTCGTTATTCTTATGAGATTCTTGTCTTTTTCTTGAATATGCTCAACAAGCCCATTTTTTTCAAGTTCCTCAAGATATGAAGTCATTTGCTTGTGCGAGAGGTTTGCCTTATACATTAAATGGGTCTTCCTGATTCTTCCGCCCTTCTCTTGCATTATCCTAAGCATATCGTGGATTATCTCCACCCGGTTTCTCTTTCTTTCCATCTTTGATTATTTTAACAATGAGCATCAGGAGAATCACATAGCTTGCCAGCTGAATTGTTTGGGCTATTGCATAGATATATGCAAACTTTGAGAAAAGGAAAACTATTTGGCTCAACGCCATGACAGAAAATCCAAGAACTAGTATCTTTGTAGTTTTTAATTTGGTTTTTTGATATGTTTTTCTATAATTGTCGATTATTGACGCGATGAAAATAAGCGCCGTCAGGTAATGGAAATAATAAAGCGAGTGGCTCAGCAGAGAAGTGACGAATATCAAATAGAGTATTATCAAAAAATCTTTTGTTATTTTCTTGTCATATGGTATCTTGTAGATTATGTAAAGTCCAAGGAGGAAAAGAAGCCTGCTGAAGAAAAAACCGAAATAATAAAATATGTCCACCGTGCCGATAAAATTATAATTTATCGCGGCAGTCCCGATTTGAGTTGTAATGCTTGTATTGTAATAAAGCGGCAGTTTTGTTATTATCGTCGCAAGTTCTGCGAAAGCCATGAGAAAAAACCCAGCCCCAAGGAATAATGAACTTTTGTTCTTGTTGAGTTTGTAGCTTTTGAAAGCCAGGCTGAATAGAAGTATCAATATTACAAAACTAAAAACGTCAATCAAAACGTCGCTTGTAAGAAACCAGTCGGGAGTAAAAACGATTTTCATTTAATTTTTGTAGAGCGAGCTGTTTAGGTGCACCGACGGAAACGAATTTTCGTTTAAAAAGCTTGTGGATTTGAATCCGCTATCTTTTTTGCATAATTGATATATAAAGGGGATTTTTGATATAGTCAACTTCAACCCTCCAGACGCGAAAGCGTCTATGCCTCTTTACCGATAAGGGAAACGAGCGAGCTCGTGAGCTCCTTTTTTCGGAAGGAGGTTCATATTCACAAAAGAGACAAAAGATGGTGGTAAAAAAAAGAGACTTTTCGGAAGAGCTGCAAAAAGAGGCGGAAATTTTGCACGAATTGAACCTTAATCCTGAAGAGATTGAATTTGTTCTTTACAACAGATTGAAAGCAAGGCGAATGATGGAATATTAAATCCCCCTTCTATCCAACTCGTTGTTTACGATGGCAAACACCTGGCTCGCGAAATAAACTTGTGGTCCGACTGAAACCGGTTCTGCAATTTGTTTCAATCTTTTCATTTCTTTCAATGGAATTCCTTCCTGGTCTCCGATGATAAAAACGCTGTTGTTGGGAATTTCTGCCTTTCTTATGTCCTCTCCTTTTTTGTCAAGAAGAAAAATTTCGCTGCCACTTTCAATTAACTCTTCAACAACTTTCAGCAAGCTTTTTTTCTCAACAAAACATCCTGGAAAAACTTCTGTTTTTTCTCCTTGCCTGTATTTGTAAAGAATTTTTTTTATCA
>CAYZEG010000009.1:0-14031 GCA_964477635.1 Candidatus Woesearchaeota archaeon
GGCTGTCGCGTTTGACCCCTTCGCTATCCCTGCATAAAGACAACCCCCTGGTTTTCTTTATTAAACTTTCCTTCAGACAACTATCAATCCTCAAGAAAGATTTCCATAAAAACTAGATAAAACGCGAGATTTTAAAGATTGTTAATTGTGCAAGGCAACAATAGTTATAAATGGGAGAATTTTATTCGAAAAATGATAAAAATTTTTCAAGATATTGAAGAATTCAAAAAAGAGGTTGAAGGAAGCGGAATAGAAAGGGATTTGGATTCCGTCTTCAAACTTGATTTGCCATTTTTTGAAAAACAAGACAAATTCGTATTAATTTTCATTCCAGCTTATGATGAGTTTTCAAAAATAATGATTATTGCATTCAAAAAAAATGTTTTTGTCTTCTCAAAAAAAGGCTTTGAAAATTACGGAAAAAAATACAAAAAAATATTAAGCAAAAAATACGGCGAGAGCACGGTCATCATTTTTCTTGCATTAAAATTGGTTTTAAAGAATTATTCAGAACAATTCCAAATAATAAGAAATTTCATGAACGAATTGGACATGAATCCGATAATAGACGGAATAGAAGAGTCCGGAAGAACCCTTAGAAGATTGACTGACCGAATTGAGGGGCTTGTTGAAATGATTCTCGCCATAAAAGAGAGGGAAATAAAAGAATTTAACATTGAATTAATCTCCATAGATTACGACACATTAAACACTGAAACGAGATATTGGCTTGAAAGATGCAGAAGCCATATTTATAGAATTTCTTCGCTGAGAACCAAATCAGAGATGAAATCGAACAAACAGCTGAATGATACAATGAGCAGGCTTACAGTGATAATGACTTTTTTGACAATTGCAAGCATAGTTGTTTCAGTCCCGGGGACAATCGGGGCGATATTTGGAATCCCGGCATTATCTGACGCATATTTCAAACCACATACAAATCTTCTTGTTTTCGTTTTAATTTTAGCGACGCTGGCTTCTGTCGCTCTAGGACTTTTTTATTGGAGATCCCTTGGATTAAAATACGTAAAACAGGCATGAATCAGTAAGGTTCAAGTCTACATTTTCTTCTGTATTTCTGGAGGCTAAAATTCTTTGAATTTTGCCAACCAAAAATTTATAAACGTCATTCTTGATAAATTTTCGGAGACGGCCATAATAGATTGGAAACACCTGTTCCCTTTCCGAACACAGAAGTTAAGCTTTCTATGTTGGCGGCAAGTATTTTCCCACAAGAAGAGAAACCATCAAGCCGTCTTTCATATTCTTTATAATGTTGAAAACAAAATGCATATTACTTCCAAGGAATTCTGATGGGCGGAGAATTTCCATAATGTCAAGACATACGTTAAATGACGGAGTTACGCCAGACCGAAGAATTACTTCAGATTTGTTTGATGAATGGAGGACAGAATTTGCCCCGCCGTTAAAGTTGATTGGAGATTATTACCTAAGAAATTTGCCTTGGAAAGAATTCGAGGAAAGATATGTTAATTATCTTCGCTCTATTTACAACAAAGTAAAATTATTTGGTAGAGAAGCTTTAGAAAAAGATATAACTTTGCTCTGTATTGAAGAAACACCAGAAAGGTGCCATAGAAAATTATTAGCCGAGGCGCGTAAACAAATTTATCCTGATCTGGAAGTATTGCTAAAATGAACAAAACAATTTCAAAAACAGAAGCGAAAAAGCAGATAGATGTTTTTTTCCAGAACATAAAGCACAAAACCAGCGACGATGTTAGGAAAATAAAAAAACTCGCAATGAGCCATAACATAAAGCTCGGCGACAAGAGAAAGCTTTTCTGCAAAAAATGCCTTCATCCCTTAGCAAATTCAGGAATAAAAATTGGCGACGGATTCATAACTTCAACTTGTGAAAAATGCGAACACAAAAACAGATGGAAACTTGGGAAAGAAATTGATTTTGGATTTCACGAACATTATGGAGAAGGTTGCTGTTAATCATAGGAATATTTTTATACTTCACATTATGTGAATTCGAATGGGATTTGAATTGTCTGATGAATTGATTAAGGCGCATTTATCTGCCAAAGATTTGGACACGCTTACATCAAGTTATTTACTGACCTTGGGAGATGGAACAACTTTTGACATAATGGGCGGGAAGGCCAGAAGAATTAGAATAACCGATGGACAAGCAATTTTACAATACCAGAAAGCAGATGATGTTAGAAAATTTCAGAATTTAAATCTTGACGACGCTGTTTTATTAAACGGGGAATTTATGCCACTTGGAGATGCCTATGAATTTATTGGGACAGATTATATTCCGTGCGCAACATACATAGGTGTTGATGACTCCGACGAAATTCGTTCAGAACTTTTGAAAGGCAGGGGGAAAGCTATGGAACAAATGAAAGTTCTTAATTCTGAGAAAATGAAAAGTAATGGTTAAGCTTTTTTGAACTTCGCAACCAGTTCAATCAAATCTGTATGTCCAAGAAACATTGCTCTGCAGCAATATCTCTCCAAGCCAAGCTCATCAAGTATTTTCTTTGAATTTTCTCCGCCTGAAGTTCTTTTCTTGTATTCTTCCCATAATTGGGCTATTGGCTTTCCGCATGAGAAACATCTTATTGGAATTATCATGATAATATTTCTTGAAATGCATTTTTAAAACTTTGCCAAAACGAAAAGCAGACATGAATGGCAGAGAAGCAAATTATTTAAAAATGAACTTTTGGTATTAAGATTATTCAACGAGGTGCAGTGTGAAAAAATGCATTTATTGCAAACAAGATATTTCCAACGAGAGTGTCATCGACTTTTGCGAAAAATGCGGCGTTGGAGTATGGGGGAAAAAAATGTTTGACGCGATTTTGACAGGCATGTTGGATGCGCAAAGCAAGGGAGATTTAGTGTCAACAAACACAAACCCGGATTTTATGAAAGAAGTTGAAAGAAATAAAAAAAGATGTATTGATTAGTTTCTTTTCAAATTAGGGGCAGGAAGATAGTTTTTTAAATGAATTTTATTTGTCTAAATTATGAGAAAAGTAAATTTTTCAATCGCAAAATCGGAGATTTTGCATGCATACCCCCATGAGTTGCGGACACAAAGCGGAGGTTTTGCACAATGAAAAAGAAACCCCAAAGAGAAAAAGGAAAATTGAAATTTGGCAGATATTTCCAGGAATTCAAGGAAGGCGACAAAGTCGCATTTGTCAGGGAGCTCTCCATACTGTCAAACGTTCCGAGCCGATATCAGGGAAGGACGGGAACAATTGAATCCCGAAGAGGAAAGGCCTATTTTGTCAGAATAAAGGATCTAAAAAAGGAAAAAAGTTTTTTGATTGAACCAATACATTTAAGAAAAATAGGCGACAAATTAAAAAGTAACACATAAGAAAAATGACAATAAAAAGCAATGAATCGCTGAGCATGGCGGAAGTGTCAGAATATCTGGACAAGGATTCCGAGGCAATGAAATTCATAAAAAAGTTCACAAAAATGTCCCCTAAAGAATCGAAAGAATTGAGGGAAAAAATTGACAATCTCGGCTTGATGAAAATAAAACCGGAGCATGTCTCAAAAATTATAGACATTGCCCCCGAAAATCAAGAAGATTTAAATAAAATTTTTATTGGCGTGAGTTTGGACGAGGACGAATCAAAGAAGGTACTTGATGCAATTAAAGAATTCAAATAACAAAGTAAATTTTAAGTCATTTTCAAAAGGAAATGTCTAAAAAAAATGGAAAAAGAAAATATGAAATTTTCATGTTTCCACTAAAAACCGAAAATGGAAAAAGAAGAACAAGCCATAGTGCTGGATTATTTGCCCAACGGATATCCGCTGGAGAGAAAGATGATGCCGATAGCGCAGGCCATAGGAGAGAAAAACCTAATACTATTGGAATTGGTTCCACGAAGGGGCGTTGCACTTGAAGTAGGAGAGAAAGTCTACATCGGCGACGGAAAAAGAGACAAGGTTTATTATATTCTTGGAAGGTTGCAGAAGGAGAAAATCACGGAGGCCACAAAAGAACAGATTAAGATATTTGTGGAGAAGATTGTCAAGGAAAATGAGAAGCAATATGTTGAATTTTTCAACAAGGCGGAAGCAATAAACAAGAGAGTTCACCAACTTGAGCTTCTTCCTGGGCTTGGAAAAAAATATACAAAGGAAATTCTTGAACAAAGAAAAGAAAAAGATTTTGAATCGTTTGAGGACATGAAAAAAAGAATTCCGAATCTTCCGTTTCCGGAAAAGACGGTCGAGAAAAGAATTTTGCAGGAACTAACCGAGTTTGAAAGATATAACCTTTTCACCAAATAAAAACAAAGTGCCATGGAACAAAAGATTAAAAAACCCGCAACAGAACATCCCAATATGCAAAAAGGACAAATGAAAGAAGAGAAGCAGGGGAAAGTCAAGGCTTTCAGCATTACTGAGGAAAAACGCGAGGAAAGAATAGTGAGAATTCTGTCAAAAGATATTGAGGGAAAAATGAAACTTTATCCGGGATTGACAAAAATAAAAGGCGTTTCATGGGCGATGTCAAATGCGGTCTGCAAAATTCTCGGAATTGACAAAAGCAAAAAAATAGGAGAATTGTCCGAAAAAGAGATAAAAGACATTTCAGAATTTTTGAAAAATCCGAAAGTTCCTGTTTTTTTAGTAAACCGAAGATTTGATTTTGAAACCGGAGAAGACAGGCATCTTATAGGAATTGATTTGGATTTGAGGAAAGATTTTGACATTAAGAGACTGAAAAACATAAGAAGCTACAGGGGATTGAGGCACCAAATAGGATTGCCTTCAAGAGGACAAAGAACAAAGGCGCATTTCAGGAAGAACAAATCAAAGAGCGTTGGAATTAAAAAGAAAATTAAGAAACAATGAGAAATAAATTAAAATTTTCAAGTTTCCCTCGAGAACTCTGGAAAAAGAAAATTAAAAAACAATGAGAAATAAATTAAGATGAAAAGAAAACATAAGATATATTCAAAGCCTAAGAAGCCGTTTGACAAAGTTAGAATAATTGAAGAAGAGCAGATAAAGAAAGAATTTGGCTTGAAGAATAAAAAGGAAATATGGAGGTCTGATTCAAGAATAAAGGTAATAAGAAGAAAGGCAAAGAATCTTATCTCTGCGAATCCCAAGGAACAGGAAAGATTTTTTGAAAGACTCAGGAAAATAGGATTAAAAGTTAATTCAATAGGAGATGTCTTGTCATTGAACAAACAAGATTATTTAAAAAGAAGGCTGCAAACAGTTATTGTTGCAAAAAAAATCGCCAGAACAATGAAAGATGCAAGGCAGTTTATTGTCCATAAGAAAATATTAATTGACGGAAAAATTGTAAACAGCCCGTCGTATATAGTCCCCATTGATATGGAGGAAAAAATTTCATTGAAACCAATAAGGGAAAAAATTAAAGTTGAAGCAGCAGAAAATGGAAACTGAGCAAAAGCAAGCCATGATTGAAGAATCTGTTGAAAGAAAGAAGAGCGGCAAGGATGTTGAAGCAATAATAAATATTTACACTTCCTTCAACAATACAATCGTTCATGTAACTGATATGTCTGGAAAAACGGTCACAAAAGTAACCGGCGGAATGGTTACAAAACATGACCGACTGAAGGCAAACCCGACGATAGCAATGTTCATTGCCAAAAGAATCTCGGAAACAATGAAAGAGCGGGGAATAAATTCGCTTTACATCAGGATAAGAGCAAAAACAAGAAACCCCGCTCCAGGACCTGGCGCAAACGCGATAGTTAAAAGTCTTTCAAGAGAAGGGTTTAAAATAATAAACATTCTTGATACGACAAGATTTCCCCGCGGAGGCCCAAAGAAACAAGGCGGAAGAAGGGGAAGAAGAGTTTAAAAATGAAATCATCCAAGATTGGCCAATTTAAGGAGAGTTTAAAATGAAAATTATTGAAAAAAACGAAAACCAAATTTCATTTGAAGCAAAAATAGAAGACAGCCTGGCAAATGCAATAAGAAGGTATGTAAATCATGTTCCAATTTTGGCGGTTGATGAAATATTAATCTCTAAAAATGATTCCCCGTTATACGATGAAATTGTTTCGCACAGAGTCGGATTGATACCATTGAAAATGGAGAAATCAAAAAAAGAAGCTAAATTAAAATTGAGCGTCAACAAAGAAGGCATGGTTCATTCGGGCGAATTGAAGGGCGGCATAAAGCCGGTTTACGACAATATTCCCATAACTTATCTGAACAAGGACCAGGAAATGGAATTTGAAGCCACTATCAAGGCGGGAATTGGAAGCGAACATTCAAAATTTTCTCCAGGAATGATTTATTACAGAAATGTCGCCGAAATAACCATGGACAAGGATTTGAAAGAACAGGTAAGAAACGCTTGTCCCGATAATGAGATAAAAGACAAGGGAAGTAAAATCGTCGTCGTGGACAATGGAAAGAAAGAAGTGACGGACATTTGCGAAAGAATAGGCAATGAAAATGGGAAAAGCGCAGAGGTTGAATTTAATGATGATTTGATTGTAACCATTGAATCATTCGGGCAAATAAGCCCCGAAGAAATTTTCAAGAAATCAATAGAAGAGTTGGAAAAAGATTTAGGAACGGTTTCAAAAAAGATAGACAAGGAATGATTTAATTGGCGTGTTTTATTCTTCTTAGAAAGACTTATTATAGACAACTTTTCTAGTTTTTATATGCGGAGTTGCCGGAGACATTCACAAGTTCTGTCTGCATTCCGAACAAACGTTCTAAACGCAGTGGCAAGCCACTCCGTCGGTTATTTAAATCTTAAATTATGAGAATTATGATGCGGAGTTGCCGGAGTGGTCAAACGGGCGAGGTTTAGGCCCTCGTAGCTTAGTGCTTGCAAAGGTTCGAATCCTTTACTCCGCATAAATTTATAAACCAAAATTTTCTCTGACTTTTACCTGCGAGCTAACGCGATAGTGGGAAAATACTATTCTGTTCGCAAATTCAAATGAAAAGCTTAACAAAGATAAAGAAACAATCAAGAAAAAAAACAAACCAGGAATTAGTCGAGACTATTTTAAAGGCTGCAAAAAATGAGAAATGGATTGATGTTGCGAGAATCATTTCCGGACCAAGGAGAAGCAGAATGAGCGTCAATCTTGATGCCATAGATGAAAAGGCAGAAGAGGGGGAAATAATATTGATTCCCGGGAAAGTTCTTTCGCAGGGGGAATTAAGCAAAAAAATAAAAATAATCGCCCTGGCTTTTTCAGAAAATGCAAGAGAAAAGCTTTCAAAAGAGAAAAAAGAGTTTTCAACCATCGACGAAGAAATTAAAAAAAATCCCGATGCAAAAGGGATAAGGATACTAAGATGATAACAATTGACGGAAAGGACGCAGTTCTCGGAAGACTTGCGCAGTATGCCGCAAAAGAATCATTGAAGGGAGAAAATATCGCAATTGTGAACTGCGAAGAAATAATGATAACCGGAAACAGAGAAAGCATCTTAAAAAAATTCAAGGGAAGCAGGGAAAGAGTTGGAAGCGCGCAGGGCGGTCCAAAAATCTCAAGGCTTCCCGAAAAGATTGTCAAGAGAGCGATAAGGGGCATGTTGCCAAATGTAAGAAAAGGCGGAAGAGGAAGCGAAGCTTTCAGAAAAATAAAATGCTATGTTGGTGTTCCAAGGGAATTTGAAAAATCAAAGATGATTGAAATGCCCGAGAAGAAGCATAAATTTATCAAAGTAAAGGAGCTTGGAAAAAGATGAATCTCAGAATCGTGACTTCAGGAAAGCGAAAAAGGGCGATTGCCCGCGCGGTTTTGATGGAAGGCGAAGGAAAGATAACAATTAACGGAAAAGACTATCTCATGATGCATATTTTTGACAGATTAAACATTGAAGAGCCGTTGAGAATTGCCGAAAATTTTTTGGGAAAGAGAAATTTTAATGTTGCAATAACTGTTTGCGGGGGCGGAGAAAAGGGGCAGATTGACGCGGCAAGGCTTGCATTGACTCGGGCAATTTTAGAATTTTCAAAATCAAATGCTAAAGCAAAACCTTCTGAAAAATCAGAAGCTAAGGAATTGGAAAAACAATTTATTGATTATGACTGGAGCCTTCTCGTCGCTGATGTAAGAAGAAAGGAATCCAATAAGCCCGGAGATTCCAAAGCGAGAGCAAAACGTCAAAAGTCGTTTAGATAGTTTTGCTACGTTTCCTTCACAAGTTCAGTAAAGAGACAGAAATCTTTCAGATGATTTTATAAATCAATTCCACATTATTTTAACATGTCGGAAAGAATTGAAGCGTTGATGAGGATTGTCGTCGGAATAGTTTCGGGAATAATTCTTGGGGTTTGGCAGTATTTCATAGTCGCGCTTTTCGTCGTTAATTTTATTTACACTCTTTTTTCCGGAAAGAGGCTGAAAGAGCTTGCGGAAATGAGCGAGATATGGAACACCCAATGGTATGTCTTTCAAAGATACCTTATATTTGAAAGCAATGCAAGGCCTTTTCCTTTCGCAAAACTTGAAAGAAGCATGAGTAAATTTGGAAAGTAATTATCCGGCGAATGATCGTAATTTTTCATGGGCGAGCAATTCTTCAGTTGTAATGGTTGAGTACAGCATATTTGAAATCACATCCGCATGGTAAAGCACTGCAGGACTCATAATATGTTTGGCAATTCTTCCATTATAAAATTTAGTTTTCTTGGTAAAATTGTCCACAACCACCTGCTCCACTCCTCTTTTTCCAATAAGAAATTCCCTAACTTCATCTTTCCCTTCTTTTTTTAAAAAGCCGTCTAAGAAAATCTTTAATTTCCCCGCGTAAATATCATTTTCCTCCAAGAATTTTTCTATTAATCTTGGAGCTGAATAAACAAGGTTTGCGGGAGAATGCCGATAACTTTCTCCAACCAGAATTGCAAAGAGATAATCTCTTTGGGAATTTTCAAGCCAAGTTTTTGTTAACTCAAAATTCCTTCTGTTTGGAAAATGTGCCACAATCCCGTCCGCCTTCAAAAAAGACGAAACAACAACATTTATTTCTCCCTTGGCTGTTCCAGCATGATTTGAATCATCAGCTCCAAAAATTATCTCTTCTCTGTAAATCATTAAAAACACCTTCATAAATCATTATAAAAACATTTTTATAATAAATCATTTTATTCCCAATTTTTCCAATTTATTCTGAACATGATTAAAAAGCGTTGAAGAGATTATCGGTTTGTGATTTCCGTTGAAAACCTGCTTGTTGAATCTTATTTTTCCAATGTATGTGAAATTTTTCAGGATTTTTTTCAAACCGTTGACGGAAAATTTGTGCTTCTCCGCAATTTGCCTCAAGCTTGTATTAGTGTTGAGAAATTCTTCAAAAATTTCCTCAACCTCGCGAAAATTTTCCGCAAGAATCAATTTTTTCCCGTCGAGTTTGTACCCAAACGGAATTCTTGAAACAATATTGCCCCTTGATGCTTTTGCAATCATTCCTTTTTTTTGCAGTTCTCCGCGATTTGACAATTCCTCAATCTTTCTTTTCAATTCTTCATTTTCTTTTTTAAGTTTTTCCAGTTCTTCCGTCATTCCATCAACTCGTCCAAAGGAGATTTAATTTTTTTCAGCTCCTGCCGGGAGACATGCGTGTAAATTTGCGTTGTTGACAAATCGGCGTGTCCAAGAAGCTCTTGAATTTTTCTTATGTCAACATTGTTTTCAAGCAAATGAGTTGCAAAAGAGTGCCTCAAAGTATGCACATGCACGTCTTTTTTTATTCCTGATTTTTTTGCGGCATTGTTCACAATTTTTTGAATATTCCTTGAGCTAAGTTTTCCCTTCGGACCGGTAAATAAAAAATCCTGCCCCGATTCTTTCTGTTTTTTAATTTGTTTTTTCAAGTCGCCAATCAAAAAAGAAGGAATGTTGAAAATCCTGTCCTTTTTCCCCTTCGCCTGCCTTATGTGCCCGGTTTTTTCTTCCAACTCCAAATCGTCGCTTTTTAGATTTAAAATTTCCGAAACGCGCATGCCGGAAGCGTAAATCATGGAAACCATTAATTTAGATTTTTTTGTTTCCAAGGAATCAAGAAGTTTTTTTATTTCGTCTTTTGTCAAGACAGTCGGAATTTTTTTCTCTCTTTTCGGACGCTTTATTTTCACAGTTATGTCTTTCTCCATAAGATTTGAATATGCATATTTTATCGCAGAGAGGAAGAGAACTATTGACGAGGAAGCCTTGTCGCTGAGATGTTCGGAAATGAAAAGCTTGACATCGCCTTCCGTGACTTCAGAAGGATTTTTTTTTGAAAAATTCAAAAGCAGAATGTTTGAATGAAGATAATTTCTCAGTGTATGCTCCGAATTTTTTGAAATTTTCAACTCAACCCGTAACTTCTCAAGAAATTGTTCGCGATTCATCTTGCTTTTAATAGATTATACGAACTTCTTTAAATATTTTTAGAGATAGCTTCAAGCGAAATTGAAGTCATCGCTTTGTTTATAAATAATTTTTCTTATTATAAATCATGAACAAAAAATATTTGCTCCTTTCTTTGGAAGACAGCAGAGTAAAAATAATCGCAGAGATATTGGGAAATAAAACCTCAAATAAAATGATTGATTTTCTTTCGGAAGTCAAGGAAGCAAGCGGGAAAGACATCGCCGATGAATTGAAAATTCCATTAAACACCGTCGGATATAACCTTAAAAAAATGATTCAAGCCGGAATAGTTGAAGAAGCGAAAAATTTCTTTTGGAGCGCAAAGGGAAAGAAAATAAAGATGTACCGGTTTGCAAATAAATCAATTTTAATTTCTCCGAAACAGAAAAAAATTTCTTCTGAAGCGAAGCAGATTTTGCCTATTGCATTGCTTTCGGGACTTGCCGCCGCCGCAGTTAAATTTTATTTTGCAAGCAGGCAAACTTCCAGCATTGAAGACGCAAGCGTCGCTCTTTATTCAATGAAAAAAACCGCGGAAATTGGAAATAACTTTATAAGCGCAAGTGAATATTATTGGTTGTGGTTTTTGGCTGGAACTTTTTTCAGCATTGCGCTTTTCATATGGGTAAAAATCATGCTAAACTATGGGGTATTTGAACAATGAAAAACAAAATTGACAAATCAGTTTTAATTACATTAATCATAGTTGGAGGAATCCTTGCAGCGATATTCCTTGCCGGAAAATATTATGGGGACTACTCTCCGCAAAATACAATCACCGCAAATGGGATTTCTTCAATAAAAATAACGCCCGACATTGTAACAATTTACATCGGAATTGAAACGAAAGGAGCCACAAGCAGCGAAGCTAATAATAAAAATACGGAAATTTATTCAAAATTGAAAACTTCGTTGATGAATCTTGGATTCAACAAGGAGGAAATACAAACGCAGAGTTTTAACATATATCCAAATTATGATTATTCCTCAGGAAACGCAAGAATTACAGGTTACGCTGCATCGCATTCTTTAAAAATTGAAATTACGGCTGAAGAAACTGAAAAAATTGCAGACATTGTTGATGCAAGTTTGACAGCAGGAGCAAGCATAAGTTCGGTTAATTTTGAATTAAGCATAGAAAAGCAGAATGAAGCAAAAGCGGAAGCAATAAAGCTTGCGGCAGAAGATGCAAAGTTGAAGGCAGAAGCTCTTGCCGGCGGAGTTGGAAAGAAATTGGGAAGTTTGGTTTCTATTTCAAGCAGCGACTTTTACTATTCACCTTGGAATGTTTACACCGCAGATTCTTATGGAAGCACGGCAGTCAAGGAAGCAGTAACAAGCATAACACCAAGCGAGCAGGAAATCACCGCTTCCGTCAATGCGGTGTTTAAAATTAAATGATTATGGAAGTTGCAACTTTCGCAGCAGGATGTTTCTGGCATATTCAAGAAGTTTTTGATAAAATTCCAGGCATTCTAAAAACAAGAGTTGGATATATTGGCGGAAAGATAAAAAATCCAACGTATCAAAATGTTTGCTCTGGAGTTTCAGGGCATATTGAAGCAATAGAATTAATTTTCAATCCTGCAAAAATTTCATACGAAAAACTTCTTGATGTTTTTTGGAATCTTCACAATCCCACAACAAAAGACAGACAGGGTTTTGACATCGGAAAACAATATAATTCCGTAATTTTTTATCATAATCTAACGCAAAAAAAATTTGCTGAAAAATCCAAGAGAGAAAGGGAAAAAGAAATTGGAGAAAAAATCGTCACGAAGATAAAAAGGGCTTCAAAATTCTGGCAAGCTGAGGAATATCATCAGAAGTATTTTGAGAAAAAGGCGTTTTAGCAATATTTATAAACAACCCTTTTCAGTTACTTTTGCTAGGCAAGGTAAGTGTTAAGTGACAGTTAACTTTTTCTAGTGAATTAAACGGAAAGACGAAAGATGAGCAAAAAACTTTATGTAGGAAACTTGCCTTTTACTGTTGACAACGACAAGCTGAAGGAGATATTCTCCGCATTCGGCGAAGTTGAAGAAGCAACAATAATCATAGACAAGTTTTCAAGAAGATCCAAAGGATTTGGTTTCGTAACTTTTGTCAACGACGCAGATGCCGACAAAGCAGTTGAAGAGCTGAACGGCAAGGAAGTTGAAGGCAGATCAGTAAAGGTTAACGAGGCAAAGCCCATGGAAGAAAGAAGCAGTTCTGACGGACCGAGAAGAAGCTTTGGAAACAGAGATAGCGGCGGATTCGGCGGACAAAGAAGAAGCTTCGGCGGCGACAGACCACAGAGAAGATTTTAGATTTTAATCAAGATTTTCAGTTTGAAACCAACAGATTTTATTTTTAATTTTTTATTTTAATTCTAGGGAAGATTTGTGACATTTTCCGTCGACTAAAGCAGGCTGATTTCTTGCGAAGACTTTAAAAATAGGCGATTTTAAATATTTGATTTTTCTAAAATAAAAATGGGAATAAAGGAGGCATTTTTACAATAGTTGATTTTACATCAAGGCAGGAGGAACATTTGGACGATTTAGGAGAATACTCCAAGAAACTTTATAAAAATTTTATCGGCGGGAATTTTTTTTGCTAGAAAATTTTAAAAAGAAAAAAGCCAAAGAATTAAATGATAAAGTTAAATTATCTTTTGGCTGGAATTTTGATTACGGGCGTTGGAATCGGCGGTTTTTACGCAGGCAGATATTCAAGCAACAAGGGAATTTCGGAAAGCGAAGGTCATTTGACAATTAATATCTCAGATGAAAGGCTGATTGAAAAATACGGAGGGGAAGAAAACATAAGAAAATTGTTGAGAAGTAAAATATCAGATTTGTACGCAAACTTATTGTCGCGAGATTTGATTCATGAGCTTCAACCGAAAAAAAGGATGTATTAACTAGAAAGATTTTTAAGCGAATTCTTTATTGAAATTTTAGAATGAAAAACAACATTAAAAAAATTAAGAAAAAACTTGTTAATCTAGCCGTCGGCTTGAGCGCCGGTTTACTTTCTTTTGCATTTTCAGGATGCATTGATTTACCGGAATTCCCGCATTATCGCCAGGAAAAAATTGATTTAAGCGGAAATAAGCAATATAAAATAGGGGTGGTGCAGGTTGTAAGTCCGCCGGAGTATGATTTCAGCAACAAATATCTTTGTTTGACCAGCAATAAAATATATCCTGACGGAGGATACGTCCCAAGCGGAGTAAGGGAAAATTGCGAAGAATTAACTTCCCTTAGCAACTCAATCGCAGCTGTTCGTCAAATTCCCCTTTCAGACTTGATTTTTTCCGACAGCGAGTTTATCAATGTTGATAATTTGGGATATAACAACCAGACTTCAATAGATGCATATTCGCCAAGGCACGCAGATTCTTTTTTAGAGGGGCTTCTTGATAGAACAGGAATTACACGCGGAACAAAAGACCTGTTCAAAATGGATTTTCTATCTATCGTCGGAAAGGAAGACACCATTGCGCAAAATTCAAAAGCGTCAGTCATGGACTGGTTCAAAAATGCCGTTGCGGAGAATGAAATTGATTTGAGCCCGTATGATTTTGTGATGTATCTCCAATATCAAACAGAATTTAATCGTCCTTTTTCACGCGCATTCAGGCATG
>CAYZEG010000010.1:0-2631 GCA_964477635.1 Candidatus Woesearchaeota archaeon
CGGGAGAAACTTGAAAACTAGCTTTTATTTTTGAATATTTAAATTTCTGTTTAATAAGTCAAACCAAATCGGGATTTTTTAAACAAAGCTTGTGGAAAAGAATTTATTCCTCATCATCGCCATATTCCTTATTCCAATCTTCTTTTTCCTTTTTTGTCGCCTTTCGAATTAAATTCATATATTCCCTAATAGGCAATCTTTCAACTTTCAGAGGTTTAACTGGTTTTGAGGAAATCCATTGGAGACTTCCTTTTGGTCTGTTCACAAAATTTTCCGACGGAAGAGTATAAAGATAAAAAAAATTTTGTTTTGGAGAGCCGTTATAAATTACCGTATCCATTGTCGGCGCCCCATTATGTCTTCCCCTATCAATACTGCTGCGGTGAACTCCTTTGCTCTTTAAAATCCCCATGGCAATAGCCTTCGTCTTTAAATTCGGAAGCATAAATTCCAATTTGAGAATTATCAACCGTCCCGGCTAAATCTTTGGCTTTCTTAGGAATTAATTCACCATTTATCTTTATTGCACTTCCGTGATAAACAAATTTTGGTTTCATATCAAAATCACCGCATATCCTTGCCCATGAGGATTTTTTCCCTTAGCTTGGTTATCTCCTTGTAGAAGTATTCAACCATCTCGTTTTTTTCAAATATAGCGATAAGCTCTTCGTTCTTGGCGGAAATTATCGTGTTGAAGTTTCCAAAAGTGTTTATGAGGCTGATGATATGCCTGTCAAGAAGCTTGGTTTTGCTTAACAATCTATAACCCTTTGGAAAAATCGGCTTGTCGTAAAGTTCTTCAAAAAGAAGCCTGGAAATGTTGCTGGATTCCAAAAGAAAGTCAAAATTCATTTTCTCAAGAGTTTCGGCGGATTCCATTGCCCTCGCATCAAGATAATCTTTTAATATTATTTCCTCTTCCTTATTAAGATTTCCGATCAATTCTTTCAGCCTCATGCTGATGATAATCCCCTCTTTTCCAAGTTCAATCAAATATCTTTTTACGATGCTGGAAATTCTTTTTATTATTTCAAGCCTTTGAAGAACATTGCACACGTCGTTTATCGTCACAAGTCCGCCCATTTCCAAAATATTGAGATTTGCCATGAGATAATCATAAATTTCCCTTTGCTTTTCCAAAACCTGAAGCGTCTCTGACGCTCTTCTTAAAATCTCGGAGCTTTCCTTAAGTTCGTATTTCATCTCCCCCCAATAAACTGTGACTTTATTTTTTCTTTCAGAAACCGCAATTACAAGCGCATGAGTCTGCTTCGCGGTTCTCTCCGCCGCCTTGTGCCTCGTTCCGGTTTCTTTCGTTGAAATTTCAACGCTTGGAAAAAGCAGCGTATTTGCATAAAGGATTTTTTTTCCATCATTTGAAAGGATTATCGCGCCGTCCATTTTGGAAAGCTCAACAAGTTTTTGCTGGCTGAATTTTGCATTTATCTTGAATCCCTTTTCAATGACATTTTTTGCAGGTTCATTTTCAAAAACTATGAGCGCGCCCATGTGCGCATTCAACAAATCATCAAGAGCGGAGCGAATTGAAGTCCCTGGAGAAATCATTTTTAGAAATTCCAAAAAATCCTTTTCCAAGTCTTTCTTCTCGGCAATTTTTGTTTCCGAGAAAATCAATTCCTTCACTTCTTTATCTTTCACTTCTGTCATTTTTTATGGGAAACAACCAAGTTTTCAAGGGCATTCAACTTAAGTTGCATGTCAAAACGTCGCCAAATCTTAATCCAAGCATAAATTAGAAATATAGTATTTAAATTTTAGTCTTGATTAAATTATTTTTCTTTCGCAAAAGTCCCCGCGACAATAAATGGAAAAAGAAGAATTGCGTCGCCGAAAATTTTTGTGGCTTTCGCATTCCCCTGAATTTTGCCCCATGAAACCGCCTCATCAGGGCTGGCTCCTGAATCCGAGCCGGTCTCCTCATTCGCATCATTTATGTAAACCGCATAATCCGCTCCGTTTCGGTAAAGATTTGCATTGCAAATCGCATGTTTTATGACTCCTCCGCCAAGAATTATCATTCCCGTTTTTTTCTTTCCAAGGGAAGTATTGTTCAATTCCCAAATATCCCCCATCAAATCAAGAACAAAATCAGGATGGCTTGACTTGAAAAAATACAGCATGTCTCCAAGGCTTCCATCCCCTATCGCAGGGCAGAAAACCGGAATTTTATTTTCCCAGCACCAATAATAAATTGAATTTTTATTATTGATTTTTTCGCCAAGTTTCCATATAAGTTCGTGCGGAGAAAGAATCTTCCCCGTCTTTTTTTGCCGGTCATAAAATTCCTTCACAATTGGAAGAACAAATTTTTCAAACTTTACATATCTTGAATTTGGAATAAAAATATTTCCCGCCCTGTTGATTCCCTTTTCTCTAAGCTCTTTTCCTTTTGCCCTAAAATCTCCTAGTGTAAAATCCCCAAGGCATTTTATTATGTCTTCCTCAATTCCCCCGACAGTTGTTACAATCACGTCAATTTTTTTATGTTCCGCCAAATATCGGAAAATTTCCCTTAATCCAGAAGTAACCATGTTTGAAGTGTATCCAAGATAAATGCAAGTTTTAGTTTCAATCATTTCATTTATTATTTTAACAGCCTGATGAAAATTT
>CAYZEG010000010.1:2641-11837 GCA_964477635.1 Candidatus Woesearchaeota archaeon
TCCCGTCGTGGCAAAAGATTTCAAAATTTCATCCAAATTGGTTCCCTTGTTGAAATCGTGCCCTTTTATTGAAATTCCTTTTGTTTCTTGCGATTTCTTCAATATGAATTCCCGAGGGCCGTCTTTCTGCATATTAAAAAGAGAGTAAAATGATTTTTAAACCTGACTAAAGCCATGTCAAGAAAATATGTGTTTGTGTATCAAAATCTTTTTAAAAGGATTCGTTATAAGCTAGCCATGGACAAATGGACTGAAATCCTGGTTGGTTTGGTTCTTGTAGTGGGCGCGGTTCTCGTTGCATGGGAATCATCCGTCTATGGCTGGGCAGTTTTCGGACACAACCTTGACTTTTTGAATGCGGCATGGACTTTCTTCAAGGGAGGATTATGGTGGCTTGTCTTCATGGTGGGCGCGCTTTTCGTTCTTCTTGGAATTTCTGACTTGAAAGGATAATACGTCGTAAAATGAGTGAAAAAAGTCTGTTAGCAAGATTGGAAGAGAAAGAAATTGATTTCAGAGAAATGATTGAAAATAATAGGGACTTTACATCAAGTTATTTTGGTTCTTCTAGTGGCGATGGTGGACATCTAAACTACACTGAAGAACAAGTAAAAATTTTATTCGCATCTGTTCCAAATATTTTCTCATACGATTGGAAACCAAAATCAGGATCATTTGACGATTTGACAAAAGAACAATTAGTAGTTATGTCAATAATTCACAAAGTGAAAAGCCATCCTGCTTATACAATGCGTGTGGGAAAAATAAGCCTAATGATCTCTTCTGGAAAATATTACGCTGAAAGAAATGATAGAGAACTTTATTTAGAAAGCAAACTTCTCACAAAGCCGAAAAAGTCCACTTAAATATTTCTAAAGGTAAAGCAAAAATAAAAAAGAAAATTAAAAAATAAAAAGTTTTCTTAATCGGGAACTAGCGCAACAACCGCCGCCACCGCTCCGCCAACAAGTGGCAGATAATATTGGCTTCCCCAGAATTGTCCGACAGCTGCCACGACACCTGCAACAACAATCGCCCATTTTTTCCAGTCTTCCATTTTATAACCTCCTTTATTTAATTTAGCATAAATTAAATTCAAGCACGATATCAATAAGATTAAGATGTATATAAAATTATCATCCGGAATAGGCAATAAGAGTTCCCTCAATTATCGCAGCAATAATCAAAAGCGGAACAACAATAAGCAAAAATGCCCGAATGGAGTTCCAGAGATATTTTTTAAAAGAATCGCTTTTGTTTTTTTGAATGATAAAAGTCCCAAATTTTAATCCGAGTCCCGTTGAGATAAAAACTGCCGGCAGTTCAAATATCCCGTGGGGAAAAAGCCGCCATAAAACTAATATGCCTTCTTCCTTAATTATTATTGAAGAAACAAATCCCAGAAGATAGCCGTTTACAAGAAGTATTAATGCGGGAAATATTCCTAAAAACGCTCCAAAAAGCATTCCAAAAAACGAGCTTTGAATGTTGTTCAAGAAAATAAATTTTATCAAATCAGTCTGCCCCATTCCCCGCGTTTCTTCCAAAAGCTTTCTGATAAATTCATTTATTTGTTCAAGCACGGATTGCGGAACGGGAAACAAAAAACTTATGATTGATGCTCCAAAAAAAAGTCCAATTGAGAGATAAATAAAATTTCTTGATTCATGAATATACTTGAAACTTTCATAATATGCTTTTTCAAAAAGACTTTTTTTCCAACTACTCTTCCTTCTCATTGAAAATGCCTGCTTAACATTCTTGTTTTATTTGGGAATTTTTTTCTAAGATAAAATCCATAAGCCAGTCCGACGACCAATCCTCCAATGTGCGCGCTGTTTCCTATCGGCAATTCAACAAAAAAACCGACTATTACAAGCGGAACTATGGCAATGATTGGGAGAAGCCACATCTTCAGTTCAATGGGAATTGCAAATTTTCTTATATTTTGATTAAATGAAAATATTGCAAAGATCATTCCAAAAACAAGAATATTAAAAGCGAAATTAAAAATCCCGGCAAAATTTGCGGGAATAATCGGGCTTAAGACAACTTGCGCCAGAAGAACCATCAATGGACCTGCTATGAGATATATCTTGGAATATGGAACAAGAACCGCCAAAACTCCCAGCAGGCCAAATATCGCTCCGCTTGCGCCGACGCCTGGAATGTCATTTGAAAAAATTATTCCAGACAGCGTGAAAAAAATTCCTCCCGTTAAACCTGAAAAAATATAAATCCAAAAGAGCCTTTTTTTCCCGATTAGTTTTTCAAGAAAATTGCCAATAAAAAACAATGAGAACATATTCGCAAAAATATGAAAGAACATAAAATGTGAAAACATGCTTGTGAACAATGTCCAAAGATTCTGTCCTGAAGAAATTAATGAAGGTGTAAGGGCAATATTCTTTAAAAGAATTTTTTCATCAACGGCAAAAATCATGAAAATCGAAAAAATATAAACCAGCACATTCGCCAAAATTAATTTGTTGGTGAGGCTTGTATTTGGAATGGAAAATCTTCCCCTTTCAATTTTTCTCATTTCCGAACTCCATGGAGGAAAACGTGAAAAACTTCATTTTTCTCATTTCTTTTTTCTAGAACCCTTTTTTGGTTTTGGCTTCGCCTTTGCTTTTTTTATTTGCCTTCTTGCCTTTTTGGCAATTTTCCCGGCTGATTTTTTCAGAATTTTTTTCGCGGGCTTTGTTTCCTTTTTCTTCAGCAAATCTCTTTCCCGCCGGGAAGCGAGTGAACGCAGTGAATCTCTCTCTTTTTTCTTCTCGAGTCTCTTCCTTATTTTTTCTTTCTCCTCTTTCTTTATCTCTTTGACTTTTTTCTTATCGCCCTTTTCTCTTTCCTTCCTTATTTCATCGTCAATCGTCGCAAGTTCATTCCGCTGTTTTTCAAGATTCTTTTTAAATTCCCTGACAACTTTGGTATTATCTCTGACAATAAAAACATTTCCGCATTCATTGCATGTGAAATCATGAAGAAGGGCGTTTTCCTCATTGTATTCTATATTGCATCTCTCGCAAATGTAAAAAGTTTTCATTTCTCTGCTCTCAATCTGGTTGCTTATTTGGCTTATTCTCTTTTTTACCATTTCTCTCCAAAATTCCAATATTTTGAGCGCCTCAAGCCTCCAAAAATAGGTGTACCATCCTTTTTTCTTGTCTTTTTTTCTTGTTGAAGAAACGAGGCTGTGTTCAGAAAGTTTGTAGAGGAGATTTCTCGTCTGATTTATATTAATGTCAAGTTTTTTCGCAATCAAAAATTCGTTTACATATTTCTCGGGATCAAGAAAATTAATAATTTCCTCGCCGGGTTTTCCGATTACTGCAGAAATTGCGTCGCGAACAAATTCTTTTTCTATGTTGTCCATTCTTTGCTCTTTTTTATTTGCATTTGTGGATAAAAATTTAATTGATTTATACAAAAACAATATTGATTTAATAAACTTTATTCATTGGGTAAAAAACAAAGTTTTTAAACTTATATTCTATTTCATATATATTAAAGGATAAGTCGGAACAATTTACAAAATGGGGTGGTTCAACAAAAAAATGGGCAGTCATGAAGAGAAAACGTCTTCGATGCCGGAGCTCCCAAAAATTCCCGAACTTCCAAAATTTAATTTCTCTTCGGAGCTCCCGTCCGCCAACCTTCCGCATCTTCCTTCTTTTCCAAACAGTTCAATTGGAAGAAAATTTTCTCAGAATGCAATAAAGGGCGCAATTTCTGGGGAAAGAGAGGAAATGATAAGGGAGGATTTGGCAAATGATTTTACGGATGAAATGATGCCCGAACCCCCTCAGATTGGATTAATAAAAAGAAATGCAATTCCGCAAGAGGAATACAGGCCTATGGAAAGGACATTTCAAAAAACGGGAAAAGTTGAGCCGGTTTTCATAAGAATTGACAAGTTTGAGGAAAGTTTGAGCATCCTTGATAAAGCAAGGGAAAAGATTCAGGAGATGGAAAAAATGTTGAAGGGCATAAAAAAAATAAAAGACGATGAAGACAAGGAATTAAGAGAATGGGAAATGGAAATTCATAAAATAAAAAACGAATTTGAGAAAATAGACAGGGATTTGTTCTCAAAAATTTAGAATGGCGGAAGAAGAGCTGATATATGTGAAGTTTGACTATCGTGAAGCTCTTGAGTCAAAGCGCGGAATTCTCAGCGTTCAGAAAGCCTTAATAGATGCTGAAGAAAAAATCAAGGGGCATCATGAATTAAGAATTAAGGAACTTAATATGAAAGCCAAGCTTATGGCAAGAATGAGGGAAACGGCGGGCATTATAAAAATGCTTAATGAAGCGCTTCCGGTTGCAAAAATTCCAAAAATATTAAAACATGGAATTGACGAAGAAGAAAAAAAGTCGGAATTAAAGGTGAAAAAAAACCCCAAAGCAGAAAACATAGAAAGTCAGCTTAGAGAGATTCAGGAAAAACTGAGGGCGTTGCAAAGATAGATTTTTTAAACAGAATTCTTTATCATGATTTATGATAACCAGAAATGAACTCATAAAAAAATACCTGAAATTTTTTGAATCAAAAGGACATAAAATAATTCCATCAGCATCTCTTGTTCCCGAAAATGACCCAACAGTTCTTTTCACAACGGCAGGAATGCACCCGCTCGTTCCGTATCTTCTAGGAATGAAGCATCCGCTTGGAAAAAAGATTGTCAATGTGCAAAAATGCATAAGAACGACGGACATCGACGAAGTCGGAGATTCAACGCATCACACTTTTTTTGAAATGCTTGGAAACTGGAGTTTGGGGGATTATTTCAAAAAAGAAGCGATTGAAATGTCTTTTGAATTTCTTACAAAAGTTTTGAAAATTCCAGTTGAGAGATTGGCAGTGACTTGTTTCGCAGGAGATTCCGACGCGCCAAAAGACGAAGAAGCCGCAAAAACATGGCTCTCTCTTGGAATGCCGAAAGAAAGAATTGCATTCCTTGGAAAAAAAGACAATTGGTGGGGTCCTGCGGGAAAAACCGGTCCATGCGGTCCTGACACGGAAATGTTTTACTGGAAGTCGAATAAAATCAAAGCGCCAAAAAAGTTCGACTCTGATGATGACAGATGGGTTGAAATTTGGAACGACGTTTTGATGCAGTATGTCAAAGACGAAAGGGGAAAATACAATGAAGCAAAACAAAAAAATGTAGATACGGGAATGGGTGTTGAAAGAACAGTCGCAGTCTTGAATGGTTTTGAAGACAACTATCTTGCAGATTTATGGGTTCCAATAATAAATGAAATTGAAAATCTGTCTGGAAAAAAATATATTTTTCCAAAAGCGAATGATGACAAAATCACTAAAGCCATGCGAATAATTGCAGACCACATAAAAGCATCAGTTTTCATAATTTCAGACGGAGTTTTGCCAAGCAATACAGAAAGAGGATATGTTTTAAGAAGGCTGATAAGAAGAGCGGTGAGATACGGGCGCGAACTTGAAATGAAAAACTTCGTGAGAAAAATTGCCGAACCAGTTTTTAAGATTTACGAAAAAGATTACTCCGAGCTTAAAATAAATAAGGGCAAAATTTTAAGCGAGCTTGAAAAAGAGGAAAGGCAATTTTTAGAAACAATTGAGAGGGGAATGAAAATTTTTCAAAACCTTGTGGCAAATAAAAAAAGCCTTTCAGGAAAAGACGCTTTCCTATTGTATCAAAGTTACGGATTTCCAGTTGAATTAATAGGAGAAGAGTGCAAAAACAGAAAAATAAAATTTAATATAAAAGATTTTGAATCAGAAATGGAAAAGCATAAAGAAATCTCGCGGACGGCGTCAAAGGGAAAATTTGCCGCGGGCTTGGCAGACCATTCGGTTGAAAGCACAAAATATCATACGGCGACTCACATGCTCCATAAGGCATTAAAATTAGTTTTGGGGGAAAACGTTCAGCAAATGGGGAGCAACATAACGCCAGAAAGATTAAGATTTGATTTCAGCTTTGACAGAAAATTGACTGAAGAAGAAATTAAAAAAATTGAAAATCTTATAAACAAAGAAATAGTCCGCAGATTGAAAGTTTCCTGCGAAGAAATGCCTTATGAAAAAGCCGTGAAAACTGGGGCATTGTCTTATTTCAAGGAAAGATATCCCCCGATTGTCAAGGTTTACAGCATCGGAGATTTTTCAAGGGAAATCTGCACCGGTCCCCATGTAAAAAACACAAAAGAAATGGGACATTTCAAAATCACGAAAGAAGAAAGTGTTTCCGCGGGAGTTAGGAGAATAAAAGCAATTCTCGAATGAGAATTTCATTACTTCGCCCAAGCGTGATAAAAGTAAGGCGGTGTTGGAATAATCATCTAAAATCATAATTGATTAAAAAACTATTCTTAGTAACCTCGTTTTTCGTTGAAGCATTATAAACTCCAATCTGAACGACATCTCCACCCGTCTGATGATTAATAAGTCCTATTTGAACGCCATTAACTTTTTTTCTTTCAGGGTTAGATTCAAGATTGAAGAGACCAATTTCTAATCCATTAACTCTTGATATTGATTTTGCCCCTAAATTAAATACTCCAAGATTAATTCCATTAACATTCCCGGCATTTAAAAACGCCAAATTCACCCCATAAAATTTGGAATCCACTTCAGATTCTAAAGCGAGGCTTAACGAAATCCCGTAATCATTTCCAACTTTTCTTGTATAAAGAGGCGGAAAATCCTCCTTATGCGATGAAAAAGTCCCGATAACAGTAGCGAGAGTTAATCCTCCGGCCAATCCCCATCTGGCAATTCTTTCGGCATATTTTTTTCCATTCATAAAAAAACGATTAAACTCTTATTTATAAAGGTTATGTTCTATTTCACCCCGCCTCATACTCTTTCGCCAATCCGTATTTCTTCTCCAGCTTGTTAAATGAAATGAATTTTATCGGATTGAAAAAAAAGCTGTCGCCGTTCACGCTTTCTTTTATGTCTGCAAGTTTTTCAGCATCCCCATATTCATACATGTCGCCGCTTAAAGAATCTCCGTCAGAGATGAACAAAATTTCGGGCTCGGATTCAATTTTCAATCCGCCGACATATTCAATTGAGTTGTCGGTTATTATTGAAGGTCCGGTAGTTTCAACAAAACAGTATCCGCTTTCATGCCAGCTTTTTTCAATCGGGCATTTTATGCCGACAGATTCGTGGTTTTCCTCTTGATTGTAAAATATTACAACACCGTATCCTATCTCTCTCAATAAAAATACAAGCAATTCAGATTTCTCTCCGCAAACTCCTTGCGAATCATAAAGAACTTCATACGGATATCTTGAATACGGCAATTTTGTTCCCCTGTAAACTGTTTCCTTGTCGCTGAATCCCCATTCAAGATTCTGCGCCACGCTTATTGCAATTCTCGCCTGCTCTTCTTTTTCATGGGCGCGATTTTGTATCTCAACGACCAGAGGCAATAAAAGTTTTCTTTGTTCAGCCTCGTCAAGATTTCTTAATTTAAAATCAGCTCTTGACGGGCTTTCATTCCCTTTGTAGTTTATGAAAACCGGCAATGCAGAAATATAATCCGTCATTCCCTTGTAAACTGTATAATTAATTTCATATTCCTTACCCCTTAAAACATATTTCATGGTTATTTCCTTGGGTTCCAATTGAAATTCTGAAAAACAGGAATCTCCGAAGAGAGTTGAATTCTTATCGCATCCGCAAACAGAGGCTTTGCCAATCAATAAAGAATTGGAGCAAAAATAAGGCTTATTAAGAGAGCACGTGTTTTCAAGGCTTCCGTCCCCGCAAAGGTTGTCCTTGTAAAAAACGCTTCTCGGGCTTTCAAGCAAAAACCCTATTATTCCAATAAAGAAAAATGCAAAAATAACAAATAAAAAAATGTTCGTCTTCGACATGAAAAAATATGGGAATTAAATTATAAAAATGTAACTAAAAAACCGATTGTTCCATTAAAAATTGTTAACAAGAAAAAAATTTACATCGGTTCATTATATGCCCAATTTCGAATTTTATGTTATCACTCTGGCTCTTTATGGGCAAATTAATTTTAGCGGCAGTTTTACTCCAAATAAATCCCAGGTCTTCCGGGTTTCACATTCTTAGATTTATTCTCTGGGTCGTGCTTATCTTTTTCATTCACGGCATAAATCTTGACATTTAAATTTGTCTTTTCTTCAAACATCTTAAGATTTTGTTCAAAAATCTTTTTCTCCTGCGGAAGAACATAAATGAAAATCTTTGAAATATCTTTTCCCTTTTCTCTTACAATTTTTAGAACATGATTCAAATCTTCAACAGTCTTCTCAATAATCTGTTCTTCCTTGTCAAAACTTTCATCAATTTTTTTCTCGTCAACTTTAGGCCATTCGGCGAAAGAAACAGAACTTTTTTTTCCAAGCTTTTCCCATAATTCCTCGGCAATGTGCGGTGCAAATAGAGAAAGCATCTTTATGCAAATTTCCAAATCATCTTTGCTAATCTCATTTTCTAAAATATAGTCAAAAAGCTCCCTTAATTTTATTATCGCAGAATTGTATTTCAAATTTTCAATTTCAAAAGTCACGCCTTTCATGGTTTTATGGATTTTATGCTGAGTTTTTTTGTCTGATTTTCCAAGTTTAATTTTTGATAAATAAGAATATGTCTTGTCTAAAAATTTGTGCATGCTGTCAACGCCCCCTTTGCTCCATTCAGTGTCCTTGTCGGGAGAAGCAATTGACATCAAAAAAAGTCTGGCGGTATCAACGCCATGTGTATCTGAAATCTCCTCCAAATAAACGACATTTCCCCGTGATTTCGACATGACAAATCCGTCCTCGCCGTGAATCATTCCTTGGTTGAAAAGCCTCTTGAATGGTTCGTTCAAATTTTTGCCGACCATTCCAAAATCTCTCATTACTTTCGTGAAAAATCTTGCATAAATCAAATGCATGCATGCGTGTTCCGCCCCGCCGGTGTAAAAATCAACAGGCATCCAGTAGTCCGCTTTCTTCCGTTCAAACATTTTCTTGGAATTTTTCGAATCGGTAAATCTTAAAAAATACCATGAGGAATCAAAAAAAGTGTCCATTGTGTCCGTTTCCCTTCTGTAAATTTTGTTTCCCTTTTTCACATTTTTGAATTTCTTTGAAGTTTCCATGGGATTTCCCTTTCCGAATGTTACATCCTCGGGCAATTTTATCGGAAGCTCTTTTTCATCGGCGGGGAAAA
>CAYZEG010000010.1:11957-13012 GCA_964477635.1 Candidatus Woesearchaeota archaeon
ATCAATTTGCCTTGTCCCGTATAAGATTCGCTCATAACAACACCCTCAATATCTTTTTTCTCGGGTTTTATCACAACCTTCATTGAAATTTTATATTTCTTCGCAAACTCAAAATCTCTTTGGTCGTGAGCAGGAACAGCCATAATAATTCCACTGCCATATTCGGCAACAACAAAATTTCCAATCCAAATCGGAATTTTTTCTTTAGTCAAAGGATGAATTGCATAATTCCCGGAAAAAACGCCCTCTTTCTCAAGCTTGTCAATGTCTTCTTGTTTTGTGGATTTTATTTTCTTAAGAAACTTTTCAACATCAGATTTTTTTTCCTTCGTCACAATTTCCATCAATTTTGAATGTTGGGCAGAAACAACAAGGAAAGTTACTCCAAAAAGTGTATCGGCTCTTGTCGTAAAGACGGGCCATTTTTTTCCATTTATTTCAAAATCAATTTCCGCGCCCTCTGATTTTCCAATCCAATTTCTCTGCATTATTTTTATTCTTTCTGGCCAATCCAAATTATCAATATCTTTCAAAAGTTCCTCGGCATAATCTGTAATTTTCAAAAACCATTGTTCAAGATTTTTTATCTCAACTTCAGTGTCTGTGTGTCTCCAGCATTTCCCGTTATGAACTTGTTCATTCGCCAAAACAGTGTCGCATTTATTGCAAAAATTCACGGGAGCTTTTTTTCTGTATGCCAGGTCTTTCTCAAACATTTTTATGAAGAACCATTGATTCCATTTGTAATAATTTGGGTCGTGGCTCATCAGCATTCTGAACCAGTCGTAGCTTATTCCCAAAATCTTTAGTTGAGATATGTAATTTTTTATTGCTTCATCCGTAAAAATTCTAGGATGGGATTTCGCTTTTATAGCCGCATTTTCTGCCGGAAGTCCAAAAGAATCAAAGCCCATAGGATGCAAAACGTTAAATCCCTGCATTCTTTTAAAACGAGCGAGAATATCTCCAATTAAATATTGAAAGCAGTGTCCCATGTGTAATTTAGTTCCGGAGGGGTAAGGATACATTTCAAGAACGTAAAATTTTTTGCCTTT
>CAYZEG010000011.1:0-12118 GCA_964477635.1 Candidatus Woesearchaeota archaeon
AACCTCTTTATTAAAAAAAACAAGAAATAAACTTATTTAAAGATTTCTTAAAGGGGGGGGGTCGTTTTCTAGATTTTTTGGAGGATATTATGAAAAAATTGGCGGCATTTAATCAGTTACGTCGTGGCTGATTCCAAAGTTATCACTTCGGAATGTGAGATAAAATTATGCAATTAAGCAACCGCAACAGCCTTCACTTCTTCAGTTTTTGGTTTGTTCTGTTCCGGAAATATTTCAGAAAGGCTTTTTTCCCCGTGCTTCAAAATTTTCAAATTCAACTGCATTGTTTCGGGAGAGATTATTTTTCCCCTCGCAGATTTTCTAAGCCTCAATCCCCTCGGAGTAAAGTTTGAGCGTTTCTTTTTTCCCTCCCTTTTTGACCTTTTTTTCATCCCAATGCCGTAACGCATCAGAACGCCTTTCAATCCGATTCCTTCAACATCTTCCCTCGCTGGAAATCCGGCTTTGTCGCTTGCTCCGGCAATCTCAAATTCATAGCCTGCAAAATCCGGAGAAACCTCAATCCCGCTGATTTTGCCGCGAATTTCTTTTCCAAAAAAAGCTTCCGATTCCAGCTCCGTGTGGAAAGTCTTTCCGCTTTTCTCTGAAATATTTATCTTGAAAACCATAGAATTTTATTTGAAAGGCAATTTTTAAAGCTTGCTATAAATCAGTAATCCAAGTTTGGATGACTATGAAAGCTATTGCAATCACGCTTACAATTCCCTTCACAGCCAAGAAAGATTGATTCTGGAAATCAATCAAGGGGAAGCTGAAAATTCCAGACATTAAGGCAAATAATCCGATTATTGCGGTTGTCAGGTGGGTAAAATTGCCCGGCGTTAGCCCTTCCTTTTTCAAATTTTTTAATTTTTTAATCTCGGCTTCAAAAATAAGTCCGATGCCCATTACTATCATCAAAAACGATTCGGTGTAATGGTTTATGTTTTTGTTGAACAAGCTGTCGCTCACGATTCCGCTAAAACCGATGATGCTTACGATTGCCAATGCAATGACAAAACTCTCGGAAACATTAACTTGCTTGCCTTTGAATCTGATTTCTTTCATGCTCTTTTATTTTAATAGACAGACAAAACAAAATAAGTTTTTAAAGGTTTTTGGAAAATTGGCTTTGTTTAACAAGCAGTCGCCGTTTAAAAAGTTCTTATCATTTGCAAAGCAAAATGCTCGCTTCGCTCGCTGATTTATTGCTCCGCACCAAAAGACACCAATGGTTTCTTTTGTAAACTTCCTTTTTATTGAATGTGCTTCGCGGAAAATAGATTAATGCATAAAAATTTTGCGGCAGATTTATTACAACTCCGCGCGTTTTTCATGTTATCACTCTAATTCTGCGGGGCGGTGGGTGGGAGGCAAATTTGCGTCTTTAATTTTTTCCCAAGATTTCCGGGAGAAACTTGAAAACTAGCTTTTATTTTTGAATATTTAAATTTCTGTTTAATGAATCAAACCAAATCGGGATTTTTTAAACAAAGCTTGGAAAATTTTTAGCGCGGAAAAACCAAAATTATGGAAAAAATTTCACATAAATTAATCCTCATAACGCGCAATTTTTAATTTGCAGTCAACACTCCATTCTGTAAAGCAATTTCGCGCTTCACACATTTGTTGCTTCAAAATCGACTCTGCCGGATTTTTCACAGATAATTAAAAAATTAATGGAGAAAACTTTAAAGTAGATTATCATAATACACAAAGATGATTTTATATTAACACTCTTGCTTCTTAAGGGTGGGCGGGCGGGAGACAATTGTGATGCAAAAAATTAGCCCTCTTAGGATGAACTTTTTCTCTTTTCAACGAGTCCGAATTTTTTTCGATTTTGGTTCGCGTAATAATTATTTTTCCATGGTTCGGGAGTTTCTCCGCAGCTTTCAACAATTTCTTTAAACAAAGACTTATAATTTCTCCTAAATTGCTCCTCAGGGTCATTCTCGTAATTTCGCCTTTCTCCATATGGGACGTCATCATTGAAAAACAAGAGTCGGTTGATGACATTTGTTTCAGGGCAGATAAATTGCATTTCTCCTTCGTTCCAATAGTCTCCCTCGGTGCCCCCGCTCGGCGGAGTATACCAGCGCGTCTGAATTAATACTAGATTTTTTATTTGATGCGATTTATGACAGCCCTCGCAATCAATCTTTTTTCTTTTGTTTCTTTCATCAATGCTTGCAAGAATTCCCGCCTCTTTTAGACGAAGATTGTCAAGTTCCCCCTCCAATGACAGAGCCATCAAATCTCGTATAAAAGATTCTTTAAAAGCATTTATGGGGTGAAAATCAGTCTTCTCCGACTTCCTCGTCTTCTTTAAAATTTTTTGATTTTCTGATTTCGGCAATTTCCCTCAAAACCGAAAGCTCTCTTGAGGAAAGCAAATCGCGATTTTTTTCAAAAATCTTGAAATGATTTTCAGTAATCATTGAATAAAGAAATTCCTTTCCTTTTAATCCCCTTTCAAAGTTCGCGCCCGAAACGGAAATTGCAACTTCCATATCTTCGGTTGCCTCCGCAACGGGCTTTTGGTTGGATTGAATATTTTTTATCCTTCCAACTTTTTTTCCGTTGCTGTCAATCAAAATCAGGTTTTTAACCAGCTTTCCGCCCTCAATCTTGACGCCAAAAATTGCGGGCTTTGTATTTCTAAAAAGATACTGGGGCAAAATTCTAACTTTGCAGATTGTCGCCATTTCCATCATTCTGTTTTTTTCAATCTCAATTCTTTTTTTATTTCTAAATTCAGCAAGGTTTTCAATCAATTTGTAAATAACCTCTTCCCTGAGGATTTTTATATTTCCGGCAATGTCCTTTGCATCGTTGTCAACCCCGACGTTGAATCCGATTACTATCGCATCAAGCTCGTTAATTTTCTGATTTGCCTTCGCGGCGATTATGTCTCCCTTATTTATGTCGCCTATTCCCGCTTTCATGACCGGAATGTTGCCCTGTTTAAGCAAAACTAAAAGCGCCTCAAGGCTCCCGAGAGAATCCGCCTTCGCAATTATTCCTTCCTTCTCCGTCATAATGTTTTCTGAAATTTCCTTTTTGAAAATCTGCTTTATTTTTTCCTTGTTTCCCTCATAAAGAACAAAAGGCATTCCAGAAAGAATGTCCGCTTTCTCCGCCAGCTGCAATCTCAATCCCGTCGCTGCGACAACTTTTTCCTTCGGCTTGAATTTAAATGACATAGGTTCTATCTCTTCCAAAATCCTGATTTTGCTTATCACAGGTTCCCCGTCAAAAGTTGAAACGGCAATCTCGTCTTTTTTTCCAAGCTCGCCGTCGTACAAAATCGCCTCAATGTAATTGTTTGTTTTTTCTTTCTTGACTTCAAGCACAACCCCTTTTGCCTCTCTTCCAAGCTTCAATCTTTCTCCCAAATATTTTTGGCTCAATCCGCAAAGCATTAAAATCAATTCTGAAATTCCCTCTTTTGTCTTCGCTGAAATTGGAACAAGCGCAATTTTTTTTGTGAAATCGGCTATGTTATAATACAAATCCGATTCAAATCCGTAAGCGCTTAATGAACCTATCAGAGTCATATATTTCTCGTCAAAATTTTGCTTCGTGTTTTTTCCCTGGGATTCTATGCTTTTTTTCAAATCATCCTTAAAATTAAATTTCCATCCGGATATGTTGTCGATTTTATTCAAGGCGATGACAAATGGGGTTTTATTGTGCTTTAGAATTTGTATAACCTCGGCAGTTTGCGGTTTTATTCCCTCGTTTATGTCAATTACAAGAATTGCCAAATCCGCCAGGCTCCCGCCCCTTTTTCTTAAATTTGTAAAAGCCGCATGTCCGGGCGTGTCTATAAACAAAAATCCGGGAATATCAAGTTTTACATCATTTTTTTCTATCAATGGGCATGCTTTTTTGAGTTGCTCCATCGGAAAAAGCGTGAATGAAATTTTTTGCGTGATTCCGCCGGCCTCTCCTGATTGAACAGAGCTGCTTCTAAGCGCGTCGAGCAAGCTCGTTTTTCCGTGGTCCACGTGCCCGCAAACCGTCACAATCGGCTGTCTTATTTTTGCCATGGAACATAAACCCAAATCGCATTTTTAAAGGTTAATTATCAAAATATTTATAATATTCTCATTTCTAGAATAAGCATGCCGAAAAAAAAAGAAGAGGATGAGATTTTAAGGATGAGGATGTCAAGAAAAATATATCTTCCAATTTATTTAATGATGGCGGTATTGTTTTTAACTTTGGCGTACATACAATTCTCCGGCGAGGAAATCAATCCTCTTGCATTTAGGGCGGTGTTGATTTTCACGCTTGGGGCGCTTCTTTTTACCGAAGGATACAGGTATCAGAATCTTTATGCAATAGATGACCAGTCAATAATCCATGTAAAAGGCATTCTTTTTAAAAAGACTAAAAGGACTGATTTGACGAGCGTCAGCGACGTGGAATTGATACAGAATCCATGGCAGCTGCTCTTGAATTATGGAAATGTTGAGGTGAGCGTTTTCTCAAAGGACAACAGCACAAATGTGAAAAATATAAATCGCCCGTTGGAATTTATGACATTCTTGCAAAATAAAATGGCTAAAAAACACTCGTTTGGCGTTCCGGTTCATGGTGGAGGCAAGAAATAATGTCGTACGGCGGAGGCATTGAAACGCATCATTCAACGCACGGAGCTCAAAAGAAGCTTATCATCTTTTCAATTTTTCTCGGAATACTCGCGTTCCTGATAGTGACTTCCTTCTACGACGGGAGCTCTTTGACGGGAAATTTCATAAACAGCATAAACCCGAACAGCACAATAAAATTTTATGCGGAATTGACATCTCCAAATCTTGGCATAAATGGAGATTTTGAAAAAATTGAGTTGAAGGGAGGTTCAGATTCATTCTTCTACGTCGGAGACCAAAAATTCCTGCTGAATTCAAAAAACAATTACATAATATTGAATAATTACACTGGAAGTTTAAATTTTGATTCAGAAAGCATATCGGAGCTCAACGGCAAGGCGACAGAAGTCAAGGTAAATGGAATAGTCATAGAACCTAACAAAAAAGATTCCCTCGGGGTCTCGTTTGATAAAGAGTTCAAATACGCTTTTTTAAGCATTGAGAGGGAAATTTTGGTGAAAAAAATTTTCTACTCTTCTTCCGGAATCGTAAAAATCAACGATGGAAAAGATATTTTCAGCTTGAACGAAGAAAAAATAAGCATTGAAAATTTTATCGGAAGCTTAAAGGTTGAGAGCGGCAAATTCAAAATGAATGGCTCAATAGAAGGCATGGAAATTCAGGGAGAAAATAAAATCTCCGTGAGCCAATAATGAATTTATCAAAGGCAAAAAAAGAAATAGCAAGGGATATTATTTCTTTAGGCAGCCCCGTATTTTTTCTCTTGGCGCTTGCCAGAATTTCAATAACATCAAATTATCCGTATCTCGTCAAAGTGGCGCTGGCAGGAATTTTATTTTTGATTCTTATATTTTTTTTTAAGGCAAACATTCACGCGGGCTTGGGCATCATAGTGCTGATTTTTGTCGGCGTCTATTATGACGATTTGAATTTTACAATTTTTGCATCGATAATTTATGCCATGGCAATCTATTCGCTTTTTTATCTCAAGAAAAATAAGCAGGAAATAATAAAGGGAATTTTATTCGGCTTGCTTTCAGCAGGGGCAAGTTATTATGCGGTTAATTTATTTTCTTAGCTAAAACTATAAAACATATGCAGATATCTTTTGCTGCAAACCAAACTTCGTCAAGGTTCTCCATCGATATAAAAAATTATAATGAAAAAATCTTAAACACTTTTTCTATAAGTAGAATTTAATAATCTGGCAAATCCTCGCCTGATTTTTCCGCGGAAGGATTGTTTCCATCTTCCGAATCCTTCAAATCTTGTTCGGAAATTGAATTAATAAGCTCCTTGAACTTTGGAAAACTCTCTGCTGGAATTCTCAATCCTTTTTTTGTGGGTCCGCTATATTTCTCGCTTAAGGCAAATTCCCTTATATCAACGCCGACTTTTCCATTGAATTCCCTTATTCCGACAACAATATCCGTTGCTGTTCCCTGATACTCGCCCTTGCGTATTTTTCCTATGTCTTTTTCCATCTCTGACAAAGAGAAAAACGTTTTATAAATATTGTTGTAAAAAATTGGTTGTTCCGCACGCGAGAGAAAGACGCTCACTTCGTTCGCGATATTGATTGCCGTTCCACATTCGCCTTCGGCAGAATATTCCACTCACTAACTTTAATATCAAGACAACTCGGACGATTTTTTATCATTAATAATCTTTTATCGGCGAAAAAATCTGGCAGAGCCGATTTTGAAGCAATCCATAGGGCGGGAATAATTTACCTAAAATAAAATCCATATTTCTTCAAATCCACTTTTCCATTTTTTATTTTAACGCCCTCTTTTATCAGCATTTGTTCTTTCTTTTTCAACCCATGCGCAAATCCAACCAAATATCCATTGCTTCCGACGACCCGATGACACGGCACATTTCCGCCGCTCAAAAATCCGCGCGGATTTTTGTTCATCGCTCTTCCAACTTGACGATATGCTTTTGATTTTAATTTCTCGGCAATCGCCTTGTAAGTTGTAACTTTTCCCCTTGGAACTTTCCTGAGAATTTCGTAACAGCTTTCGTTGAAATTTTCCGCCATGCAGGCAAATAAGCGAAAAAGTATAAAAACATTTCTTAAATTAAAAAGATTACCAAGAAGAGATTAATGTTTATCCGCCTTAATCTTTTTCCATTCCTTCTTTAACCCAAAAGTCCAATTCTGAATTGTAAAGTTTCATGGCTTCCTCGTCGGATGGAGAGTTCCATGTCTCATTTCTAAATCCCCCAGGATAACTTGGAGATAAAAAAAACCAGCCCACATCTCCGCCGTCTTTATCCCCTTGGAGCATTTGAAAGCCCCTTATTTTTTTCTCCAACGTTCCGTCTGCATTCCAGTCTCCAAGAGTATATTCTGTAAATTGCCTGGAATGCTTTGTTGATAATTCTTGATATTGCCTGACGCTTAAATAAAGAGCTTTTGCTCTTGATTTCTCGCAATTTTTTCCGACAAAAATTATTTGCGCATTATGCAAATCCCATCTCCATTGATAGTCTAATTTGGAGACATCCTCTTCTTTTAAAATATTTCTTATGGTCGTAATCCCGCGGATTTCTTCAGTATATCCTTCCGGTTTTTTGCACATCCAATCATATACTTTTTCGGCTTTTGAGCCGGCATTTTCAGAGCCGAACAAAAGCGACGGAGCCAGCAAGGTTAACGCTAAAATTCCTCCGATTTTCATTTTAATTTATTATGGCAGAAATATATAAATATTATTGTGATAAAACGCCCTCGGCTGGCTTTTAGACAGACGTGAAAGTTTCCCAAGAAACGCCCTCGGTCGTCAATTTATTGATGAACGTGCAAGTCAATCTTTAAAATTGACGCCCTGTCCAGGAATCGAACCTGGGAGTCCCGAAGGACCTAGCTTTCCAAGCTAGCGCAGTACCATTGTGCCAACAGGGCTTTGTGAAAGAAATTCAAAAAGAGTTTATAAAATTATCAAATCAAGCGCATGGCAATTCCGCAAGCACATCTATTTCGTCATCGCTTGCAGTTAAATTCCCAGATTCAACTCTTTTTAATAAAGAATCAATTAAATTAAAGTTGGCATCGTAGTTGGAATCTTTTTTTACGCCGGATTTCCATGCCCCAAAATTTTCTTTTGCACTTTCCAAATTTCCTATGGCTAAATCAGTTTCTCCGTGTTTTGAGAAAACGTAATAGTGTGAAAGCGAATGTCCCGGACAAATGGGAATTTTTCCGGTTTGAACATATTCATATAAAAATCCAAGTGAATGTCCGATGTGAGAATATTCTTTTTCATTCGCGAGAACAATAATTTCAGAAACCTCATCGGAAGCGTAGGCATCTCCTTCGGTTAATTTTTGCAATTTCAAAAAACTTGATTCCGTAACATTCTGATTATACACTGGAAGCAGAAGTTTGTCAATTTCATTCAAAATTTCTTGATTTCCGACGACGCTGTTTTCAAGCTTATATGAGATTAGAAAGAGTGCGGAGATAGAAATGAACAAAAAGATTAATGCAAAAAAAGGTTTCTTTTTCATTCTTCAATTATCAAAGTTCCAACCATGTCTCTGTGCCCGTTTCCGCAAGGTGTTGGGCATCTAAATTCAAAAGTTCCAGCTTCGTCGGCGGTAAATTCAATGGAATCAACACCGCTAAGTTCAAGGGATGGAATAACCATGCCATGATTAAAATCAATATTGTTAATTACAATTTTCACGTGCTCGCCTTTCTTGATTTTTATCACGCTTGGAGAATATTCAAATTTTTGAGCATCAACATTTATGATTCTTGTATTTTCAGAATTTTCCGCAGAATTGCCGCCATCGATTGAAACAACATTGGAGTAAGAATTTCCAAGGCTTCCAAAAAAGAAAAATCCTGCGGCAATCAGCGCAATGACGACAACCGCAATTATTACAACTTGCCCTTTTTTATTTTGCATGAGAATTAATTTTTTTGAAGGTTTAAAAATATTATGAAATAAATTTTAATTGCCAAGCTTTATATACCAGGTAAAACACGATTTATTGTTAATAACGTTTGAAATAGAGTCTGCGGACATACTATTTCTTTTCATATATTAATAAATTATAAATGACAAGTTTTGAAGAACTTGGACTGAGCGAACAGCTTTTGACTTTGATTCATAAAGCGGGATTTACTGAGCCGAGTGAAATACAAGCAAAGGCAATACCACTAGCCTTGGGGGGAAAAGATATAATCGGCGGTTCAGCGACGGGCTCTGGAAAAACGCTTGCTTTCGGCTTGGGAATCATTGAAAAAGTCACGCCCGGAGAAGGCATCCAATCCCTTATTATGACTCCAACAAGGGAACTTGCCGAACAAATAGGAATGGTTTTCAAGAAATTTTCTGCCTACAAAAATATTAAAGTAGCAACAGTTTATGGTGGAATTAGCATTACTCCTCAAGTAAGGGAACTTCAAAAGGCCGACGTCGTCGTCGGAACTCCCGGGAGGCTTCTTGACCACATTCAGAGGGGAACAATAAACCTTTCGTCCGTGAAAATTTTAGTTTTGGATGAGGCGGACAGAATGCTTGACATGGGCTTCATTGAAGACGTTGAAAAAATAATTTGGAAATGCCCTGAAGAAAGGCAGACGCTTTTGTTCTCCGCGACAATTTCCAGAGACATTGAGCATATCGCCAAAAAGCACATGAATAATCCTGAAAGCATTGATGTTGATTCTTATGTTAATCCTGAATTATTGAAGCAGATTTTTTACGATGTTCCAAAAAACGAGAAATTTTCTCTTTTAGTTCATTTGCTGAAGCGGGAATCTTCCGGATTGATAATGGTTTTCTGCAACACGAGGCATAATACAGATTTTGTCGCAGACAATTTGTCAAGTCTTGGAATAGATGCTATGGCAATCCATGGCGGTTTAAGCCAGGATAAAAGAAGCAGAATCATGCAGAGATTCCACGACAAAAAAGCGTATGTTTTAGTTTGCACCGACGTCGCTGCAAGAGGCTTGGACATAAAGGGCGTTTCGCATGTTTACAATTATGACATTCCAAAAACAAGCAAGGATTATATTCATAGAATTGGAAGAACGGCTCGTGCGGGAAAGGAAGGAATCGCAGTGAACATAGTAAGCGACAGGGATTATGAAAATTTCAGAGTCGTGAGAAGAGACGAATCCTTGAACATAGAAAAAGAAAAGCTTCCGGAAGACATAGAAAAAGTTTGGATAAATACCGGAAGAAAGCCTCTTGGAAGAACAAGAATTCCGGGAAGATTTGGAAGCGGAAGAGGAACTTATGGCGGTGGAAGAAGTGAAGGAAGCGGAAGAACCGGGAGAGACGGAAATCCAAGCGAATACAGAAGCGGAAGTGGAAAGCCGAGAAGAAACATCAAGCAGAGAACGGGGCATTATAGAAATCATAATTCTGGAAAAGGAAGCCGGCACAATCCTGGAAGACAATTTGGCGCGGGAAGAAGCAGATTTTAGTTAGATTTTTTATAAACAACTATACTTGGTAGAAAATTATTTAAATAAATTGTCCGTCAATCCAAAGATGGGGGAAAATGACAATAAGATTAACTAAAAAAATAATTTATAAGATTTCTAAATATGATGAAAAATTACTGGAACTTATAGAAGTTGCCAAAGAGATTGTTTTGAAAGAAGATGAAAAGTTGCTTAAGGAATTAGCAAAATACTAAACAAATTTTTATTATAATAGTTTTATGAAGTTAATATCCAAATCTTCTTTCGTATTCTTTATGATTCATCCATTCAAGAATGATGGAAAACACCAAGAGATTTTTTCCTTCTATGCTGTAAATAAGCCTCCATGCGTCCGGCAGATTATATTTCCACAAATTTCTTACATTATATTTTTTAATATATTCTTTTGGAATTAATTTTTTAGGCACCTGTATTCCGCAAAAAGCATTGTTCTTTATGTCTTCAAAAGCCCTCAAAATAAGTTCATGCATCTTTTTGTCATCATTTTTCAATTTCTCAAACGCCGCTTTTATTTTTTCATTGACAAACTGAATTTCACTTTTCATTTTTTCTCCATCTAAGATGTGTTTTTTTCAATAGTTTTTCCACGTCTTCAGGATAATAAATCCACCCTATTTTCCCTTCTGAATCCACGGAAACCTTTCCGGAAACTATCAGATAATCCAATATCAGGGAAAAAGTCTGATACATTATTTTTTTATGGAGAGCGTTCCAAAGCGGTTTTTTTCTAAACTCGCCATCATGTTCCTTTATGAACTCTTCCAAAAAAAGCACGGTGTCCAACCTCGGAAATCTTGCGCTCGGGTTTTCCTTCTTCAATAGTTTGAATATCATAGGTATATCACTTGATATACCTTTATAAATTTTATTCTTCAGAGAACGGGGCATTATAGAAATCATAATTCTGGAAAAGGAAGCCGGCACAATCCTGGAAGACAATTTGGCGCGGGAAGAAGCAGATTTTAGTTAGATTTTTTATAAACAACTATACTTGGTAGAAAATTATTTAAATAAATTGTCCGTCAATCCAAAGATGGGGGAAAATGACAATAAGATTAACTAAAAAAATAATTTATAAGATTTCTAAATATGATGAAAAATTACTGGAACTTATAGAAGTTGCCAAAGAGATTGTTTTGAAAGAAGATGAAAAGTTGCTTAAGGAATTAGCAAAATACTAAACAAATTTTTATTATAATAGTTTTATGAAGTTAATATCCAAATCTTCTTTCGTATTCTTTATGATTCATCCATTCAAGAATGATGGAAAACACCAAGAGATTTTTTCCTTCTATGCTGTAAATAAGCCTCCATGCGTCCGGCAGATTATATTTCCACAAATTTCTTACATTATATTTTTTAATATATTCTTTTGGAATTAATTTTTTAGGCACCTGTATTCCGCAAAAAGCATTGTTCTTTATGTCTTCAAAAGCCCTCAAAATAAGTTCATGCATCTTTTTGTCATCATTTTTCAATTTCTCAAACGCCGCTTTTATTTTTTCATTGACAAACTGAATTTCACTTTTCATTTTTTCTCCATCTAAGATGTGTTTTTTTCAATAGTTTTTCCACGTCTTCAGGATAATAAATCCACCCTATTTTCCCTTCTGAATCCACGGAAACCTTTCCGGAAACTATCAGATAATCCAATATCAGGGAAAAAGTCTGATACATTATTTTTTTATGGAGAGCGTTCCAAAGCGGTTTTTTTCTAAACTCGCCATCATGTTCCTTTATGAACTCTTCCAAAAAAAGCACGGTGTCCAACCTCGGAAATCTTGCGCTCGGGTTTTCCTTCTTCAATAGTTTGAATATCATTGGTATATCAATTGATATACCTTTATAAATTTTATTCTTCAGAGAACGGGGCATTATAGGAATCATAATTCTGGAAAAAGAAGCAGACACAATCCTGGAAGACAATTTGGTGCTGGAAGAGGCGGAAGAAGTCGTGGCGAATATTAGTTTTTAGGATTACAATTTTGACAAACTTTATTCTGAGCAGAATACATTTGATTAC
>CAYZEG010000012.1:0-2556 GCA_964477635.1 Candidatus Woesearchaeota archaeon
CATTCTATCTCCTTACTCGTTTCCCTCACGAATGACCACGCTTGGGCGTTCGTCACTTGCGTTCGGGAAAGAGCTACGGAGCCATTGTTTTTTAGAGACGTTTTCTGTTTAAAAATCTTTGAGAAAACATATTTTTAAACTTATGTTGCCTTTTTGTAAAATGGGAATACTCTTGAAAAAAATCCACCGGCCTCTGCCTCCAACCAGCATGGTTAAACTGTCTTTGATTTTTTTCGTTGTTTCACTCTCAGCGGCTTTCATTGACACGGTCTGGGCGCTTTACTTGAAAGAGTTTCTTCACGGCAATTCAACAATAGGATTTTATTCCCCCTTTCTTTCCGCTCTTGCTTTTATTTCATCATTCATACTGGTGCCTTTCATAGAAAAAAGAAACAAACCCGCCTTGTATTCTTTATGCCTTTTTTTAACGGGCTTATTCTTTGTTGCTTTCGCATTGAATAAAAATCTTATAATATTCTTTTTGCTCACGACTGCCGTTACAATAATGTTCACGACAAGGATGATAACAAGGGCAATTATAATAAAAGACGGATCGGAGAAAAAAACCTTGTCAAAAAATGAGGGCATTGTTTTTTCATTCAATAATGTCGCATGGGTTCTTGGACCCCTGATTGCGGCATTTATCTTGGTTGAATTTGGCATTTCGCACGTTTTTCTTTTTTCCGCCGGACTTGCCTTTATTGGATTTTTGCTTTTTAGAATGGCAAATGTGAAATCCCGCGATGGAAAGATTGATGGAAATGCCATGGGGATTTTGTTCGAATATTTTAAGAACAGGGACAGAATCATAATTTATCTGCTTGCGATGGGGGTTTCTTTTTGGTGGGCTTTAATTTATCTTTACATCCCGCTTTATATGATTGAGGGCGGTCTCGGCAAAGGAACCATAGGAATATTTCTTTTTCTTATAGCAATTCCGCTGGTTTTTCTGGAATATCCCTTTTCAAAAATTTCCGGAGAAAGAGGAGCCAGAAATTTTTTCCTGATTGCATATTCCATGATGGCTGCAATTTCATTGTTTTTGTTTTTTGTCAATGATGTTTTTTTGGTTCTCGGAGTTTTGATTTTTGCGAGCATCCCGATGGCGATGCTGGAACCGACGACAGAGGCTTATTTTTTTGACATATTGAAAAGAAAAAATGACGGACACAAATTTTACGGGCCTTTCAGCACATCCCTTCAAGCCGGATTTATTCTCGGGAAAATAGTTCCTGCGACAGTCATATTATTTTTGCCTTTCAATTATGTTTTTCCAGTTTTTGGGATGTTTTTTGCGCTGCTTTTCTTTTTGTCCCTTGGAGCCAAGAATGTCATTGAAGACGGGAAGAAAAATTAGCGGTATTCTCTCCAAGTATGCTCGCACTTGACGCACTTGAAGAATTTCGTTTCGGCTTCGTCGCCGGAGCGGGTTTGAACCGTCCAGAAGTAACATTCGTCATTTTTGCACTTTTTGCAAATTTCATTGACTTTCGGAAGCGTTTGCGCATCCTTGCTGGAGACCACCACAATTTCTGTGGTTTCTGTTATTTTTTCACTTGTGTTTAATTTTAATTTATCTTTTGTTGAATAATTGCATCTTACGCAACCAAAATTCTTGGCTTTCTGTATCAAAACTGCACCGCATTTAGGGCAAAATTCCATGTTTTTATTTTTCTTTAAATTTTGAATCTTGAAAACTTTTTGCAAAGTTTAGATAAAATTCAGCGTTATATTTTTCATTTGATAATATGGAACACATTAAAAAACTTTTCCATGCTGCAGGACTATTTAATCAGGGTAACTATCGTTAATTTTCCGCACAGAAACCGCGCTCGGAAGGATTTTTTAGCCTTTCAAAGAAAACAAGCTTTATCCATCCCAAATACGGGGCAATTTTTAGAACGGGCTTTCCAACCAGATCATCTTCAGATATGCTTCTCTCAAATGATATTTGTCCATTGTTATTGTCTCCTATTGTTGAAAAAATTCTCTTTCCGTTGTTTTCAGTCATGCCAACAATGCGGTGAATTATGGGATTTTTTTGATTGGCGTTGAAAATTATCACATCTCCAACCTTTATTTTTTTTGGATCAACGCCAATGACAAAAAGTATGTCTCCTTTGTTCAAGCCCTTTTTGAATCCAAAATTTTCAAAATCATTTTTTTCTATTTCAAACTCAGAATATTTATCTTCGTGCTTTTCAAACCAGAAATTGGAATTTGAAAGCAAATTTCCGTCATGATACATGGAACACGATTCAACAATCGCAAGGGGCAACGATGTTCCGGTTATCAAACTCAAACCCGGAAAGAAAATAAATTTGATGAAAATGAACAAAAATATTATTGAAAAAAACCAACCCTTCGGGCTTTCATCTTTCCAGAGAAGAAACCAAAACTTATTAAAATATTTTTTTGTTTTGCCTTTAAAACTCATAGCCTAAAAAAGGCAAAGATGTTTTTAAAGTGTTGGATAATTTTACATAAATACTTTTAAACTTCAGTTTTGTTTTTTAGTTTATAAAAGATTTTATTTCAAAATGGCGAAAAAAGAAA
>CAYZEG010000012.1:2656-12068 GCA_964477635.1 Candidatus Woesearchaeota archaeon
CAGTTTTGTTTTTTAGTTTATAAAAGATTTTATTTCAAAATGGCGAAAAAAGAAATGATTAAGATGGCGGTTATCACCGGCGCGGCAAGCGCCATAAAGTATAAAGAAGAGCATCCTAGAGCGTCGGAGTCGGAGACAATGTCGCACATCACTAGAGAGATGAGAAAGATAATAAGAAATCTTGAAGAAGAATTTGGAGACTGATTTTAAAATTTACAAAATTTTCTTTTCCAGTTCTGATATCTGCCTTTTTATTCTGTCATTTATCACCGCCTTTGCAACCTCCTTAGAGATGTTGTTTGCAGGGCAACTTTTTAATAAGTCTATATTAATAACAGGATAGGAATAATCTAAAATATCACCTTCATAAGTTCTGTCTTCTATTTCCCTTGCAACACACGGTTTTTCGGTAAAATTACAAATGTAAAATTTGCTTGAACATTGATATTTCACATTTTTAGCAGGTGGATTTTTAAGATGACTACAATATTGTTCTGGGTCTATATCTTCTGCATATTCTCTGTCTGTCATAAATTAATCTTGAAAAATATTAAATTTAAACCTTTATTTTGTTTGATATCGTCTTCGCAATCACCATAATATTTATAAACATCTATTTGCGCGTATACACACAAAGTATATACCTAAGATGGCACACGATATATTTGACAACACAATTCTTTGCAAGAACTGCGACAGAAAAATGGAGAACGCAGAAATACTGCAGAATGGATATATCTTGAGGGCGGTTGTTTGTCCAAAGTGCCATGAAAAAATAATTCATCCTTCCGACGAGCAAAATTACAATAAATTCATGAATTTAAGGAACAAGGAGTTCAGCGTAAAGATGAGATTGGTTGGAAACAGCTATGCAGTTTCAATTCCCAAGGAGATAGTTTCCTTTATGAGCGCCCAAGAAAAGATAATGAATGACATGGTAAAATTATGCTTTGAGGATATGGGGAAAGTTTCATTGAGCTTTGGAGAAGATTTAAACGAGAACAAACCGCGTTCAAGAATTGTAAGAGCCAGGGAAGTTAGAATAATTAAAAATGGAAAGCCGATAGCTCATTCAAAACAATTTTACGATTCCGCTCATCCTGAAAAAAATCAAAATAAAATTTATAGGGGCAAAGAGTAAAATAAAAAATGGCGGATAAAAAAAATGTTCAACTTAAAGTTGTAGAAGCATTGCAAGACGACGCATACAAGGGAATTGCAAGAATAGATTCTGAAGTTATGAGAATACTTGACATTAGGAGGGGGGATGTTATTTCAATAAAAGGACACAGGGAAACCGTTGCCATCGTTGACAGAGCCTATCCTGCAGACATAGGAGAAGGAATAATAAGAATTGACGGAATAATAAGAAAAAATATCAAGGTCGGGATTGGCGAGGTGGTCACAATTTCCAAGGCAGACATAAGAGAGGCAAAGAAGATAATAATCGCCCCTGCGCAGAAAAATATAATGGTTCAGCTGCATGGCGACCCTGACGGATTAAAAAGAGGATTGCTTGGAAGAGCTGTTGCAAAAGGAGACATAGTTGTTCTTGGCGGGGTTCAAAGAAGAAGAGATTTATTTTCAGAAATGGGGTTCGGCGCCGAGTTTGGAGATTTATTTGGGGACGCCTTTGACAATGTCGGATTCGGAAATCTTGGCGGAGGAATAAGCCAGATAAAATTCATAGTTGTAAATACAAATCCGAATCAGCCGGTCATAATCACCGAAAACACCGAAGTGGCATTAAATCCAAAAGCTGTTGAAATAAGCGATGAGAAAATTCCGGAAATTAATTATGAGGATATTGGCGGTTTGAGTGAAGAAATAAAAAAAATAAGGGAGATGGTTGAGATTCCCTTGAAGCATCCCGAGATTTTTGAGAAGCTTGGAATAGAACCTCCGAAAGGAGTTTTACTGCATGGACCCCCGGGAACAGGAAAAACTCTTTTGGCGAAGGCGGTGGCGAATGAATCCGAAGCTAATTTTATTTTGTTAAACGGACCCGAGATAATGTCAAAATATTATGGGGAGAGCGAGAAAAAGATAAGGGATTTGTTCGACGAGGCTGAGAAAACCGCGCCGGCAATAATTTTCATCGATGAGATTGACGCAATCGCCTCAAAAAGGGAAGAAACTGTTGGAGAGGTTGAGAGAAGGGTTGTCTCGCAAATTTTGGCGTTGATGGACGGATTGAAATCAAGGGGAAAAGTCATAGTTATCGGCGCGACGAACAGGATTAATTCTATCGATCCTGCCTTGAGAAGACCGGGAAGATTTGACAGGGAAATTTCAATAAATGTTCCGGACAAACAAGGAAGACTTTCAATTCTTAAAATTCATACGAGGGGAATGCCCCTTACAAAAGATGTCAAGCTTGATGAAATTGCCGCCGTGACTCACGGTTTCGTCGGAGCCGATTTGCATTCTTTGATAAAGGAATCTGCGATGAATGTTCTGAGAAAATATCTTCCGCAAATGAAACTTGATGAGGAAGAGCAGATTCCGCAAGATGTTTTGGAAAAACTCGTCGTGAAACAGGAAGATTTCATGTCTGCCTTGAAAACCATCCGTCCTTCCGCCATGAGGGAAGTTTTGGTTGAAGCCCCTAATGTTGGATGGAATGAAGTCGGAGGTTTGGAAGGAATAAAACAAGAATTGAAAGAATCTGTTGAATGGCCGATTAAGAATCCTGAAAGTTTTGAAAGATTGGGAATACGGCCTTCCAGAGGAATATTGCTTTACGGTCCTCCGGGAACAGGTAAAACACTTTTGGCAAAGGCGGTTGCAAAAGAATGCGAGGCAAACTTTATACAAATCAAGGGGCCTTCTTTGCTGAGCATGTGGGTTGGAAAATCGGAGGAAGGAGTAAGAAAGATTTTTGAGAGGGCGAGGCAGGTTGCGCCTTGCATAATTTTCTTTGATGAAATTGATTCGTTGGCTGGAAAGAGGGGAATTGACAACGGAACAAAAGTCACAGAAAGGGTTTTGAATCAGATACTCGCAGAAATGGACGGGCTTGAAGAACTCAAAGACATAATTGTTATAGGAGCAACTAACAGACCTGACATGCTTGACCCAGCTCTTTTAAGACCTGGAAGATTTGACAAAATTTTGCTGGTGAATGCTCCAGAAGAAGAGGGAAGATTGGGCATCTTGAAAATTCATACCAAGAAAATGCCCGTTATGAGTGATAAATTGGGTAAAAACTTACGAGAAATTTTAAACGATTTGAATGGAAAAACTTACGAAAAATATTTGTCAGATTTATCTCTTGACTTTAAGAAAAATAAAAGAGAAATTGAATTATTATCCAGTTATAGTCATGCGGTTTATTCATACGTCGGAATTCCCCGAGAAGAATTGGGAAATGAAAAAAAGGAAGATAAGAAGGCAACAAAAGATTATGACTTCAGGAAACTTGTTAATTTGCTTTTAGAAGTAGACTCCGAGAAAAATGAAATATTGAGGGATTTTGCCAAAAGAGCAATCGGTTACACTGGCGCAGACATGGAAGCTTTGACAAGGGAATCTGCGCTTTTGGCATTGAGGGAAAATGTTGATGCCAAGATTGTAACAAAAAGACATTTTGAGGAAGCGTTCAAGAAGATAAAGCCAAGCGTAAGCAAGCCGACGATAGAAGTTTACAAAAAAATGGAAGAAAATTTCTTGAAGCAAGTCAAGGCGGCGGCTTCCCCAAGCACTTCTTATTTGGGGTGATTGTTACTAGTTTAAAGTAGTTACAATGTAAAGATTTTTAAACTGATTTATTCTGTTGTTTTTATGATGGAAGAAAAAATATTGGATGGAGAATTTGCAGCTCTTAGACGGGAATATGAATGCCTTTGGAAGCCAATTTCCAATAATTATGAAAATGCCCAAGTGCAAACCAACTCTTTTAAGAGATGCCATTCTTGCGACGGCTCAATAGAAAAAGGAAAAGAGCTTGGATGTGGACTTTACAAGTAAAATGCAATTTAGAAATGAGCGGATTGAAAGAGACATTGAAAAATTGGTTGATGTTTGCAAAAAGGTCATTCCTTCATTGTCTGAGATAAGAGTCTTTGGAAGCTATAACAACGGAAACTGGAATCCTGAGAAATCTGATGTTGACATTTTTGTTGAAACTTCTGATGAAGAATATTCAAGATATGGGGATTGTGAAAATGGAGTTTTCCCTTTATTTGAATCAAAGCAGAGGAGAAAAATCAGAAGCAAACTTGTTAAAGAAGTTTACAAAGCAAAACAGAACGGAACCAAATTTAGCGTCCATTTTTACAGTCAAAATGATGTTGTTCGCCTTTCAATTCCGGAAAAACATTTTGGAAGGGGTTCATTAGGAATAAATATGAAATGCGGAAGGCTATTATGTCAAAATAGATGATTATTTCGTCGTCACAATAATTCCGTCTTTTTCTACAAGGATTGTATGTTCGGTTTGCGCAACTTTTTTCCCAGATGTTTCAATCAATTCAGGATAGGAATGAATGTTCCCATTTTCTTCAAGCTGCTTCAAGCCGACAAGGGCTTTTGTTCCGAATTTTTTCACAAGCCATCTTGAACAGAAAGGAAGAGTCTCATATTCTTCAATTGCAAATTCCAGAATTTCTCTTGCAACCTGGCTTCTTGGGATTTTATCATTTTCAATTCTAAAAATTCCGGAAGGTCTTCCGTCACGGACTTTTCCATTTCCGGGAGTTGAGAAAGGCTCCATGGCATAAAGTCCTTCTTCTAAGATTTCCGAACTTTTATTATTGTAATTTGGAATTGAAACTCCCGCATGCAAAATGTAACGTTCAACGCTGTGTCCTGAAAGATTTACTATTGATGAGAATCCGAAAGACTCTATTTTTTCGCCGATTTCTTTTCCAATCTCGCCCAATTTGATGCCTTCTTTCATTATCTTTATTCCCGCCACGAGTCCTTCTTCCGAAGCCTCAATTATTTTTTTGTTTTCGGCGGAATTTTCCAAGTCTATTGAAAAAGCAGCATCTGCAATCCATCCGTCAATATGCGTCCCAAAATCAACTTTTAAAATTCCTTCCGCAATTCTTGAATCGTTATAGGCCGGCGTTGCATGCGCGGCGATTTCATTCACGCTTAAGCAGGTTGGGAATGCCGGCTTTCCTCCAAGCTCAAACATTTTTTCCTCCATTTTGTCTGCGATTTCAATTAATGGCATGCCTTTTTTTATGAAGCTTCTTGCGTATTCTCTGACTTGCGATGCGATTTTTCCCGCTTGGAGGATTTTTTCTTTGTTTAATTCCATTTTATTTTAACGCGAAATACCAAAATATAAACGGCGATAATGCAATTGCCAAAATAAGAACTAAAATTAATAATTCTTTTAAGTTTAATTTCACTTTGTCCTTACGCCCGGCTTTTCTTAAAGGAAGCACCGGCTCATATTTTTCCCGGCCCGGGTTAAATTCCATTTTTAGTTTAAGTTCTCTGACTTTTTCTTTGTCCATGTTTTTACTCAGAGCGAGATTATTTAAATATTGCCTGATTATATTTTGCATGTCTTTAGCGGAAAAAATTGCAAGAGACGAGCAGTTGAATGATTTTGAAGAAATGATTGTGGATTATTACCTAGTCCTTGATGAACTCGGTTCCATAATTTCCGACAAGAATTATAAAAAAAAGGGATTTAACATAAGAGAACTTGTTGGAATGAGAATGAGGGCATTCAGGGAAGATACCTGCGGAAGATTATGCCTAAAAATGCAGGGCTATGATATCTCTGATGAAAAGCTTGAAACTCTTAGAGCCATTTATATTGCAGAATATCCTGAATTTGGGCTGGAATTTTTGTCTAAAGAAAAGGAAAGCGTGATAAATTTTATTGAGGGCAGTTACTGACTCCTCTCTTTTAATCTCCGGTTCTTCGGAATGAAATTTCCAATTTTGTTTTCAGAGGCTTTTCCACATCCAAGAAATTCGTTTCCAAATTTCATGACAACAAATCCTTTCATTCCACTTTGAACATTCAATTCCCTGCCTTTCATCCAATCATCAACAAGATTTTCAGGGATTTCAAAAATATTTTTATTTATCTGTTCTTTTAATATCTGCGTCCCTTCTATGCTTAATCTTATGTCTTCGTTTGGTTCTTCAATTTTTGCGAAGTATATCCCTGCGCGTTCTATGAAAACAAGAGACTCAAGCTTTTCCATTTCTTCTTCATCAAGGTTTCCAGAATAGAGAAACAGCCTTTCTTTTCCCCGCATTACTATTCTTCCCGGAACTTCATTTATTCCAAATTGCTCTTTGAGCTTTTCCACAATTTCTTTTTTCTCCCGCTCATTTAGGATTTTTTGAAATTTCATTTTTTTCTTCCAATCTTCATCAACAATTTAATCAATAAAAATAGAATTGTTATTGCGACATAGCAAATTAATGCAATGATGCTGTATCCAAGGAAAACCGAAAGCATCAATAATATCGCAATATTTGCTGAAGTTATCAATTCAATCCACCAAAAAATCACATTCACTAAAATTAAAATTCCAATTAAGAGCCAGCCAATTTTGAGCGATTTCCAGATTTTTTGCTTTGTTGAGGATTTCATTTTAATTTTTTTATTTTACTTATAAAAAATCCTTCAGTATTCGTGACATGAGGATAAACTCTGCATGATTTTTCAACTTCTTTGTCATAATTTCCGCCAGCCCAACCCAAAATCCCGGGCTTGCATTTAATCGGCAAAACAATTTTTTCCATAGATATGCTTTTTCCAAATTTTTTAAGCGCATAATCTAAAACTTCTTCGTTTTCTTCGGGGGCATGAGTGCAAGTTGAATAAACAACTTCTCCCCCAACTTTTAGAATTTCAATCGCCGATTCCAGAAGTTTTTTTTGCAGCTTTGAAAGGCTTTTTATCGTGTTAATGTTCCACATGAGCAAAGTTTTTGGGGTGCTTTTTATTGTCCCTTCCCCAGAACAAGGAGCATCAACGAGAATTTTGTCAAACATGAGGGGCACCAAGGTTCCCCTTACACTAACCCCTCCTTTTTTGTTACTTTCTGCTATTTTTCTGCATAAATTCACTCCGTCGTTTCTTGTTAAAATTGTATTCGTTGCCGCGCATCTTTCTGTGTTTGAAGCAAGAATTTTTATTCTGTCAAGATTCGCGTCGTTTGCAATTATTGTTCCTTTGTTTTTCATCATCGCCGCCATCTGCGTTGTTTTGCTTCCTGGGGCAGCGCACAAATCCAAAACCAATTCATCCGGCTTGGGATTTAATGCAATTGCGGGGAGCATGCTTGCAATTTCTTGAACATAATAATATCCCAAAAGATGCTCCATGCTTCTTCCCAGCTCTCCCGACTGCAAAGCAACTATTTTTTTATTTTTATTCAAGAGAATAGTGCCCATCCACCCACCCAATAAAGAATTATTAATAACTTTAGAATTTTTTTTGCCATTATTATTTGATTTGGTTTCTTTTTTATCACAAACATCATCTTCCTCGCCGGCGTTTTCATCGGAAAATTTCCCTTCAACAATAAAAATTTCCGGATAATCTTCAAACGGCTGATTTATTTTCCATTTCTTGGCTTCAAGCCTTTTTTTTAATTCAGAAACTGACATTTTCAAAGTATTTACTCGAATGGATTTCCGCTCTGGAATCTCAATGGATTTTTTATATCTTCCATAATCAATGCTTCCCAAAAGTTCTTTCATTCTCTCAATAAAAAGAGGCTTTGGTTGATAATTATGTCTCATGAAAAATCTAAAAAAGTAAGATTTAAATATTGATGGATTCAAGCTTTTTTATGAAAATTGAAATTTATAAAAACGGAAGCGAAGAATCGGCAAGAATTTATTTCGGAGTGATTCCAAGATGGATTCATGACGGGGGAAGATGGAAATTTGTTAGCTCAACTGAAATCAAATCCGATGATTCTCCAAGAAAAACAGCGGAAGATTTTCGGAACAGACTGTCGCAATTCCCTGAGATAAAACCGACTTATTATGATTGTCAGGCAATTTCAAGATATGGTATTGAGTTTAACGTGTCTTGCGAAAGATTGTTTGAACTTGTTAATGAGATTTTCTAAAACCAATTGCAATAATCTGATTTGAGACAGCTATTTTGTTTTATCTTTGCCTGCATATCTCGATGGCTAAAAAATCTTTATAAATTATATTTAACTTGGATCATGATGCTGGAAGTATGGTTGTATTCCCTCGTGAGCGTTTTAATCATCAGTTTGATTGCATTTGTCGGAGTTTTCACTCTTTCAATCAAGACAAATAAATTGAGCAAAATTCTCCTTTACTTGGTGAGTTTCTCCGCGGGCGCTTTGTTTGGAGATGCATTTTTGCATTTGCTGCCGGAAGTTGTTGAAAAATTTGGACTAAGCACCCAAATATCTTTTTCCATTCTCGGCGGAATCGTTTTGTTTTTTGTGACGGAAAAATTCATTCATTGGCAGCATTGCCACACCCTCACGAAAAAAGGGCATGTTCATTCTTTTGCCATAATGAATTTAATCGGGGACGGATTCCACAATTTTCTTGACGGATTAATAATCGGCGCAAGTTATTTGGCGAATATTCCCACGGGAATAGCGACAACAATTGCCGTTGCATTTCACGAGATTCCCCAGGAGATTGGAGATTTCGGGGTTTTGGTTCATGGCGGATTTTCAAAATCAAAGGCATTATTTTTAAATTTCGTATCCGCCACTTTTGCAATTTTAGGGCTTGTGGTTTCGCTTTTATTGGCAAGATTCGTTGAGAATTTAACTTCTTACATAATTCCCGTTGCCATAGGGGGATTTATTTATATCGCCGGAAGCGATTTAATTCCGGAACTGCACAAGGAATTTACAACAAAGAAAGCAATGATTGAACTTGGAATGTTTTTGCTTGGAATTTTAGTCATGTTCGGATTGCTGTTTTTGGAATAGCTTTTTATTTGCAATCTGGAAAAATGGGAGTAGGGAAGAATTGAGGTTGAAATGAGTATTTTCTTTGATATAAATAATTAAATACTTTAATTTCCGATCATTTTTATGAGTATCAATCTTGACAATTGCGATGTCTTGCAAGATTATCATGATTAATGTATTTTGGCTAAATTCACTTCAGAAGACGGACAAACAGCTACGGGTTATGTGAGAAATTATTCATTCTCCCGTTCTAGATTGAATTTTGATCATGTAGAACTTGGAAAGTTCCCAGATAAACATGGTGATTCTATGATTTACGCTAATGAAATAAAAAAGGTTGAACCTGCTGATTTAGAAAAAGCTCGTGCGTCTCTTTTAGAGAAACATTCTTTTGAAGAAGTGGAAAGGATTATTACGAGAATGTCTGTGTCTTTCTAAAACCATTTTCCAAGATTCTTCTGCTTTTGCCCTTCTTGTATTTCACGAAGCTTCTCAAGCTGTTTCTCAACCCT
>CAYZEG010000013.1:0-11899 GCA_964477635.1 Candidatus Woesearchaeota archaeon
GGAATCTTAAAAAACTCCCTCATTGAAAATGGGCGGTACTTCTCGCCGATTAAAACTCCAGCAAGTTTTCTATATTCTCTGCTGGAGTCGGAGCTTGGAAAATTGCTTGTGGAAGGAATGAATTCAGCTTGAGATTTTTGAATGTTTATGTCATAAGGAACTATCGCAAGAACGGGAACTCCTGCGGCTTCTTCTATGTCTTTTATTGAAAGCTCAAAATTTTTATTGTGAGCCTTGTTTATGATTATTCCGGCAATTGGAGTGTCCCTATTTTTTGCCATCCTCACCGCCTTTATCGTAGTGCTCAGCGAGGGCAAATCAGGAGTTGTGACAATCACAAGCTCGTCCGAAGCCAGCATCACAGCAAGAGTCTCTTCATTTAATGCAGGAGAGGAATCAATTATTATTGCATCATATCTTCTCCTTAAGCCCTTTATCTTATCTTTTAAATCAAGGGGATTAAATTTCAAATTGGAAAAAATTGAGGCGGGAATCATGTCAAACCCGTCAAGTTTTTGTATGGCGTCCGACGGGTTCATTTGCCTGGAAAGAACATGGTGTATTGTGTTTTCAGGATTTACAATATTTAGATGCAAACCCAAATTAGGAGCAGAAAAATTCCCGTCAACAAGCAAGACCTTCTTTCCAAAATCAGACATTGCATCTCCCAACGCCACGACGCTGGAAGTCTTTCCGACGCCCCCCTTCAAGCTTAAGATTCCTATTATCTTTCCCATTAACCCTTTTTATCTCCTTTTATAGGTAAATTTTTAGATTTAAATATTTTTCAATCCAATAACTTTAAAAATCAAAATTTGCAAGTTAGATAGAAGTGAGTTAAAATGCCAAAGAAAAAAACAGCGAAGAAAATTGAAGTCAAGAAAGAAAAAGTTCAGTCAAAGAAGGTTTCCGAATCTGAATTCGACAAAAAAGTCCTGGAACTTGCAGAGTCTGGACTAACCTCTGAAAAAATAGGCGAAGCCCTGAGAAAAGAAGGGATTCATCCAAAAGAACATGGCAAAAAGATATCGCAAATATTAAAGCAGAAGGAAAAATATATAAATCCCGACTTGAAGAACATCTCTGAAAAGCTTGAAAAGATAAAAGCGCATTTTGAAAAAAATCATCAGGATAAAAGGGCGATGAGGGAGAAAGACAGGGTTTTTTCCCAATTAAGAATTCTTAAGAAATATCACGAAGTTCAATAAAAGACATAAATCTTTTAATAGCAAAATTACGGACAAATTTTATGAGTGATGATAATATAGCTCTTTTTGACATGGACGGAACGTTGTGCGATTTTGAAAAAAGTTTATATGAAGATCTTGAAAAAATAAGATCGCCAAAAGAAAAATCGTATCGGCCGCCAATAAAAGACGACATGCCGGAATACATTAAAAAAAGGGCAAGTCTGATAACATCGTCGGAAGATTGGTGGGCAAATCTTCCAAAATTTCAGTTAGGATGGGATATCTTGGATGCGGCAAAAAATCTGGAATACAGGACAATGATTTTAACGCAAGGTCCTAGAAGAAATCCTTCATCATGGTCAGGAAAGAAAATATGGATTGATAAAAATTTGGGAGAAGATGTTGAGATAACAATAACGAGAGACAAGGGGCTTGTTTACGGAAAAATTCTTGTTGATGATTATCCCCCTTACATAGAAAAATGGATAAGATGGAGACCAAGAGGACTTGTGATAATGCCTGCAAGCGAATCAAACAAAAATTTCAAACATAATCAGGTGATAAGGTATGAGGGTAAAAACTTCCAATATGTTTACAACGCAATGACGGCTGCGAAAGAAAGAAAATCTATGGAACCTCTAAAGATTTAAAACCCCTAATTTTCTTCTTGAATTATGATTGAACAGGGAGATTTGGTTTTATGCACCGTTGAAAGAGTTGAAAATACAATAGTATTCGTAAAACTGCTTGTCGACGGAAAAGAAATTGACGGAAGCATTGTAACTTCGGAAATTGCTCCCGGAAGAATAAGAAATCTCAGGGATTATGTTGTTCCAAAGAAAAAAATAGTCTGCAAAGTTCTTAGGATTTCAGAAAGGGGAAATTTTGAATTGTCATTGAGAAGAGTTACGCCAAAAGAAAGGAAGGAAGTTATGGACGCAGAGGGGCAGGAAAGGGCGTACAAAAGCATACTAAAAAAAATCCTCGGCGAAAAAACTCCCGAAGTTCTGAAAGAAATTCAAAAAGAGGAAAGTTTGACGGATTTTTTCCAATCCGCCAAAGAAAATCCAAAAAAGCTGGAAAAAATTGTAGGGAAAGAATCATCGGAAAAAATTCTTGCAATCCTTAATGTTCAAAAAAAGAAAAAGATGATTGTCAAGGAAGAAATATCATTGAAAACCGATTCTTCCGACGGCATAAACAAAATAAAAAACGTCCTCCTTGATTTTAAGGGGGCGGAGATAAAATACATAGCCGGCGGAAAATATTCCATAAAGACAGAGTCGGAGGACATAAAGAAGGCGGACAATAAATTAAGGGAAATTCTCTCCATAATTGAAAAAAAAGCCAAGGAAAACCGCATTGATTTTGGCATTATTGAGAAGTGAAAAAAATTTTTGTTTCTATCTTCTCAGGATAACAGAATATCATAAAGCTTAAATAAGAAAAACATTAAATAAAAACATGACGAACGTGGTAAGATTAGTCAACAAAGAGGCGCCATTGAATCTTGCCCTTGCAGTGATATTTGACACGGAAAGGAAAAAAATCTTGATTACCAAAAGAAAAAAACAGGCGCAGATAACAGAATTGATTTGGTGCTTCCCTGGCGGAAAGATAGATTACGATGACAATCTGGAAGAGCTGCTTGAAGAAAAGATAAGGGAAAAGCTGGGAGTAAGGGTGGCGAGCCTTGGTTCCATATTCGCTGAAACCCATTCTAGAAACAGCGGAAAATTATTTTCGGTTTATTACTTGTGTGAATTTATAGGCGGCAAGGGAAAAATCGGCGATGATTTTGAAGAAATCAAATGGGTTTCTCCCGAAGAAATAGAAGGACATTTTGGCTCTGCCCTGCATCCCGCGCTCAAGGAATATTTAATTGGCTTGAAATGAAACTTCGCAAATGTCCTTCTTGCAAAACTTATTCTTTAATGGAAAATTGTCCAAAGTGCAACTCAAAAACTAAAGACGCGCATTATAAATTCTTGAATTTTTGGAAGTTAATGAAGATTGTAGAAAAATAATTCAAAGTGATATTTGACCAGTCATATCGTGCGAGAAAATTTACCGCTCCAAATCGGCTCCGCCAAATTTTTCCACAGATAAATATTATTAACGAAAAAATTTACGCTGATTTATTATAAAATTAAATTTCATATTTTAGATTATCACTCTGCATTCTGTGGGGTAAGCGGACGGATTTCTTGCGAAGATTTAAAAAACAATCTCTTTCCCGCCGAACATAGATTTGATTTTTACATTTCCGTTTCCATTAGTTACCCTACCAATAATTTCTGCCCTAAAGCCGTCAAGACTTATTTCTGAAGTTATATCTTCCAAAGAATTTCTTGGAACAGAAAGAATAAAAACTCTTCCTTGTATGGTTTTTTTAGTGTCATACATTTTACATTAATCCCCTTTGATTTATTTCCGCTTTTACAATCTCCATGTCTTTTTCCCACAAATCAATTAGATTCCTGTTATAAATTATCGCCGCAGGATGAAATAATGGAATCAGTTTTATTTTCAATCCATGAAAATCAATCATTTTAACTTTCCCATGAACCTGCGTGATTCCCGGCATCTTGTCCATTTTGTCAATTTCTCCGTCGGCAAAAAAGAATTTTGTTGAGTAATTTCCAAGGGAGCAAATAACCTTCGGCTTAATTTGTTTTATCTGTTCAACAAGCCATGGAGTATGCGCCCTTATTTCTTCAGGCAGCGGATTTCGGTTTTCGGGGGGACGGCATTTTAAAATATTTGCTATGTAAACATCATTAAGAGTCAGCCCAACTTTTCCAAGAAGATTGTCCAAGTTTTTTCCTGCAACTCCAACAAAGGGCAATCCTTGTTCATCCTCGTTTCTTCCAGGAGCCTCTCCAATAAACATTATCTCGGCATTAAGGTTCCCCTTTCCAATAACTATATTTTTGCATTGTTTGCAAATCTCAGTTTCCTTAACTAACCGAATATATTCCGGTTCTTCCATAATCAAAACAGGAAAAGTTTATTTTTAAGAATTTAGTAATTTTTCTCTCAGAGCAGGAGAATAAAAAACATTTCCTGGAGCAAGATTAGTCCCTTTCAATTCTTCCATTTTTTCAGCGGTAAAATCATCAACATCTCCATTGCTAATTCCTCTAAATGTTGCAGTAGTGTACCTCGTAGGACCGCTAACAAATATGCTTCGTTCAAATCTAAATTTTCTTAAAACTTCTCCGCCAAAATTAGCATATTCAAAAGTATAATCTTCAACAGACATCTACTATAGAATTTCTTATTATTTAAAAAGATTTAGATAATCACTTCTTTCTGTTAAAAACATACCATGCAACTATGCCGAGAACAGCCAGAGTCAGAATAATCCATACCCAAACCTTCTTGCTTCCCGTAGGTTCAACAACCGCTTTCTCACCAATTGCAAAGTAACTGAACGAATTCACATCAGCAGTATAATAGTAGAATGCATCATCCTCGCTGGAGTAAGCCGTTGAAAGCTCATTCCAGTCGGTGCCATCAAACTTGAATACCGAAACATCGTCCCTTGTTAAATTATTATCTGCCACCCAAGACTTCTCAACCTGGAACATAATCTTCGCATTGCTCAATTTGTCTTCAAGATTTGTAGCTTCAATTTGGAGATATCTGTAAAGTTTTCCGGTTTTTTCAATAGAAACATCCGCCGGTTTCCCATCGTGTTTTGTGACTGTAACTTCAACATTCTGAGTTTCACTATTTACTTCAATAGATATTTCTTTCACTCCAGCATCGGCATTAACATCTGTCTGAACTGCAGGAGTTCCGGGCACTATTGAATCAAAAATGTGACTTGCCTTAGTGCTTGCTGTTTCAGTGGGTGTGGTTGTTGTAGTAGTCGTTGTAGTTGTTGTGGTAGATGAACTTTTTGTTACAGGCACTTGTGATGATGAACTTGAACCAGATTGCTCAATGGTATAAGTTGCTGAAGCACTGGCTGTGTTCCCAGCCATATCTGCAAAAGAGCAAGATTGACTAAATGTTCCAGTGCTACTTGTAGAAGGATTTGCAGTTATTGAAGTAGTACTTGAATTAACTCCAGAGGTTGAGTCCGAAGGAGAACACGTGCAAGTTACAACTTCACCAGTATGGGAAGTTGACGGAGAGCAAACAACTGAAGCCGTGGGATCTGTGTTGTCAATTCTAACGTTAGTAATATTTGTACTATTTATATTATTCATAGTATCATTGACAAAAAGAGAAATGTTATAAACGCCATCAGGCAATGTAGTTGTGCTTAAAGTAAAATTCCAGTATTTGCCAGAAACATTAGTCATGAGGTAAGAAGCATTTATTCCGCCAGAACTATTATAAACCGTAACATTAACACCAGTTACATCATACTCCCTCCCCAAAGCTGTAAGATTGCCATTGTCTAAAGCAGAAATATTAATTACTTGCGAACCTGAAACATTTGAGTAAGTCAGGGATGCAAACCTGCTATCATTAAGAGTCAAATTAACTTCCCAAGGCTTTGTCGTATCATTAACCCTAATACTTATGTTTGTTTGGTTATAACATCCGCCCGGAACTAAACATGCCGCGGTAATGGTATTATTGTGGAAAAACCTAACGCTAATATTATAGTATCCAGGTACCCAAGCAGTTGCATTAAAACTAAATGCAAGGTTTGTAGTGTTTACAGTATCAGTTTGATTAATAATCCAACCAGGACCTACAGTACTAGTAGCATTCCATATTAATACAGAACCGTTAAAATTTCCATCACTAGAAGTAGCATTGAAAAGAATGCTAGTTACAGAAGTAATATTTGTCCTATTTGACCCAGGAATAAATGCAAATGTCTCGGGAAGAGTAAGATTTATTAAAGTTAAATTTCTCAAAGCACTGGTATGAGTAATAGTCAAATTATACGTAAACATGACACCGTCATTTACAGTTGTTAATTTCTCAGAACCGTTGACAATATTAAAAGTAGCATTAACTTGATTATTAGTAAAATTAGTAATATTAAGAACTCCAATGACTGTTGTAGCAATCGCAAAATTAACAGTCATCACCAAAAACACGGCAAGAACTAAAACGAACATCAACTCGTTAAAATTTTTCTTTTCCATCTTCACCTTTTTTATCAAATCTTTTTCAAGTTTGAATTCTATAAGACAAATTCCCAAGGTTTATAAATGTTTTTTTTTTCCGTGCGCGGATTTTACAAAAAGCAAAACTTAAAAACGATTTTCTTCAACTATCATCATGCAAGAGCGAACTTTGGTTTTGATAAAGCCCGACGGAGTGAAGCGCGGAATCTCTGGAAAAATAATTTCCCGTTTTGAAGATTCCGGATTGAAAATAATTGCGCTGAAATTTATTTGGGCGGACAAGGAGCTCGCAAAAAATCATTATTTTCTCGACGAAGAATGGGCAAAAAGCGTTTACGAAAAGGCGAAAAAAGGCTATGAAAAGGAGGGCAAAAAAATGCCCTACAAGAATCACATGGAAATTGGGAAGCAAATTCAATCATGGAATATGGATTTCCTGATGGAAGGTCCCGTCGTCGCTATTGTTCTTGAAGGAAATCACGCCGTTGAGCTTGCAAGAAAAATGATTGGCTCAACTGAACCGCGTTCTTCCCAGCCAGGAACAATTCGCAGCGACTTCGCCTCGGTGGAATCTTTTGCCGTCGCTGATGCAAACAAAAGAGTCATAAAAAATCTCGTGCATGCTTCTGATTCCGTTGAAAGCGCAAAAAGGGAAATCAATCTTTGGTTTTCTCCGGAAGAGATTCATTCAAATTACAAAACCGCATCGCAATGGCTTTTAGAATAAGTTTATAATTCTCACAAAATAATAATTTTTACGCCCTCATAGTTCAGCGGATAGAATACGACCTTGCGGAGGTTGTGACCTAGGTTCAACTCCTAGTGGGGGCGTTTGTTTCAATAAACTTTTTCACAAGACCATAATATTCTCTATGGCGGGGCGCTAAGTTCTCCGCAATATCATTTTCGTATTCTTCCAAAAAACATTTTCTGTGAAGATTCAGTCCAAAATACCGGACCAAATCATCGGCAGTTTTCACCGGTTTTGAACATGGATAACACATTGGCAATCCAACATGATTTTTCATAAACGAGTCCATTTCCTCAATGTATCTTTTTGCAAACTCATCAATCGGCAGTTTTTTTAATTTTCCAAGATCAAATGTTGAAAGTCCATTTTCGTCTTTGATTACAAAGTCGGACAGCCCCGTCATTTTAATCGCCAAATCCTGTGGAATTTATAATTTTTTCCCTTTCCATCTCAATTTTCATTTTGTTTAAATATCTTGGACATTCTTGGTGGTTTGGGCTGTTGCACAAAGCATAACCCTCGCCGCCATATTGGTCAACTACTTCTCTTTGAATCAAACAGTTTTCATCCCCTCCGCCTCCAGCCATTAAATCCCAAAACTGGCATTCATAAAATGGGCAATTTCTGTCAGTCATTTTACTTTTTGAATTTCTTCCTCTTATCTCATTAAGCAACCTTGAATTGGATTCAATTGTCATTTTATTTTCTTTTCTCCGAATTTTTAAAAATAGGACATTGCCTATAGTCTCCGACGTAAGTGCATAAATCATAACCAAATCCGCGGGAATCTGCGTCAGGACTTCCAGTAGCAAAACAGGAATAAGAATTATCAAAATCCCCCTGTAAGCCAAATTTTCTATTTGGACAGTTAATTACACCAAATTGTTTTTCTAAATTATTTAATTCCGCCATCTTATTTCCCGTCCTCGTCATTTATCCCGCCTTCTGTGAGATAAAATATTGTTTCATTTTCTGGAAGATTTGGGGAATCAATCATTTTCGCAACCCTGCTTCCTTGTTTTCCACGTCGCAAATAAATTCTGTAAGTGCTTGCGTGTCCGACGATATTTCCGCCGATTGCAACCGTAGGGTCTCCAAACATCTGCGCAGGATTTGCCATCACTTGATTTGTCACATAAACTGAAATGTTGTATGTCTCCGCAAGTTTCATCAAATCATGAAGATATTTGTTCAGCTTCTGTTGTCTGTCCGCCAATTGTCCTCTCCCTGAAAACTCCGCTCTGAAATGCGCAGTCAGTGAATCAATTATCAAAAGTTTTATCGGCTCGCCATTTTTTATCATCTCGCCGATTTTTTCCAAAAGCAAAATCTGATGGTCGGAATTAAACGCCCTTGCGACAAAAATATTTTTCAAAACCTGCTCGTAATTTAATCCCTTGGATTCTGCAATTTGCTTTATCCTCGCGGGTCTGAATGTCCCCTCTGTGTCAATGAAAACTGCTTTTCCCTCTGCGCCGCCCTGTTCTTTTGGCATCTGAACATGCACGGCAAGGCTTAATCCCACTTGCGTTTTCCCGCTCCCATAAGCGCCATACGCCTCGGTAATTGCCCTTCCCTCAATCCCTTTTCCCCCAAGAAGTCCATCAAGATTCTTGCTTCCCGTTATAATATGAACAATATTTTCTCTCTTTTTCGCATACTCCATTCCGTCAACAAATTCAAGGCTCATCATTTTTCTCGCCGCTTGAATCGCCTTTCTCGCAACCGCCTCGCCAACGCCAACCATTTCCGACAAAGCGCTTGGAGTCATCACAGCCAAACTCATTAAGTCATAAACTCCCGCGGAATCAAGTTTCGCCAGAGCGGCAGGTCCAATTCCCGGCAAATCGCTTAATTGCGGTTCCTTTTTTTCCTCTGCCTTTTTTTCTTCAACTTCTCCAGAATCATCTTCCTTTTTTGCCATTTTAATTGATTTTTATTTCAGATTTAATTGGTGAATATTCTACATTAAACTTTTCACAAATTTTTTGATATGCATTATTGAGCCCATCAACATAAACATTATGTATTACTCCAGGATTTCTCCTACTTAGTTTATTGTGCTCAATCTCCCATTGAAAATGTTTTAAACTTGTCGCGGCTAATCGTTCTAAATCTTCTCTTATTTTAAGAATTCTTTTTTTTTCCGCCATTTAATAATCAATGTAAAAATTTAGTTTTCCCATATGACTATCGTTCAAATATTCTCCCCTCGCCATGAACCACCTTACTAATTTCTGTTTATAAAGATTATTTGAATTCAATATATCAATCTTTTTTCAAGGCAAAAAAACTGCTGCCAAACAAGCCGCCCGTCAAATCCACGAAAAAATCCCAGATCGTGTCATTATATGTCATATTCCATCCGGTTTTAAAGACGGTTACCATGAAGTATTCATAAAATTCCCAGAATATTGAAATTAAAGAAACAAGCGAGATTACAAAAACAAATCTCATGAACTTGTCGGATTTGAAATATTTCTCTTTATTAAGATAATTCATAAGCAAAAAAAATGTAATTGCAAGCATCGTTCCCCCTGCAAAATGCATCACGCTTGCAAACCATGGAAATCTGTCATAAACATTAAAAACCAAATCAAGGAACATATGAAAAAGAAAAAAAAATGCGGGAATAAGGAAATAGCTTAAAATTCTTTCAAGTCTCAGCATTTATCCTCCAAGAGATTTTACCAATTCATCAATTTGAATTTCGTTTATTTCATTGACGCTGAATTCCGGATTGTTGAAAAATTTATTCATTTTGGCAGTTCCAGAAAAAATCATCTCTTTTCCAAGAAGGCTTTCTTTTTGCATTGATTCCGGATTCTCCAAATTGAATCCAAGGCTCTTGAGATTATCATGGAAAACAACCGCCCTTATCGTCGCAGTCCCGTCATCCAGGACAAAATTTATCAAAAATCTTTTCTCGGGAGCGACTTTTCCGTCCTTTTCGCAGACAAAATTTTCGCCTTCAAGATAAAGCTTCTTCTTGCACGTCGGGCAGACGCTGAACGCCCTCGGCTCAAATGCCTGAACTATGAATGCCCTTATTTTTGCGTTGTCGGAAATTTTTAATTCAGAAAGAGTTTTATCTTTCATTATTTTTCCCGTCTTGGCATTATCAATGGTCTGGCTGCTTGGCTTGAATTCTGAAAAATTTCCAAGGTGCAGTTCATTTTCCCTCATCGTCGCATTCATTATCTCAACGACGGTTTCATTTCCGATTTCATTTCTTTCTATAAATCCTATATGATTTGTGTCCCATAAGACAACCCTTATATTTGAAGTCTCGTCCGCAACAATCAAATTGACGACTTTTCCTTCCTGCCCTTTTTTATTAAATGTCCTTACCGGAAAGACATTTATTATTTTTCCAATAATATTTACTTTCCTCATTCCTGGAAGCAAATCCTCTATTTTTATTTTCTCGTTGTCAAAGCTTATCCCGAGTTCAGCCGCCACAACTTGGGCTGCGCCCTCCTTGCTTATCATTCCGGAAATTTTTTCCCTTTTGGCATTGACTTTTTTTTCAACATCTTCCTTGCTTAACCCGGAAGACTTTGAGATAATGCTCACCAGCTTTTCATAATTGCCGTCCATCTTCTAAAATAAAATCGTGTGTTTTTAAGAATTTGCATGAAAGAGTTTTGTAAAATCCTCTTGTTTCCCTTGCAAATCCATGAAAAAGAATATTTATAAACCAGATTATTGAAAAAATATGATGGGAAGCGTAAATGTCAGAATAAAAATAATGCCTTCTTCACCGTCGGCAAATTTGAACAAGATAAAGGAAGAAGCCAAAAAAATACTTGAAAAAGAAGGCGGAAGAGGATGCATGTTTGAAGAAGAGCCTATAGCGTTTGGGTTAAATGCGGTGATTGTGACATTCCTCTATCCTGAAGAAAAAGAGCTTGAAAGCGTCGAAAGACGCCTTGAAAAAATTGCTGACGCGAATTCTGTTCGGATAATTGACATGAGAAGAGCGTTATAATATTAATAGCGGGGAGGATAAATAGGTCTTGAGCTGCCCATCAGAACCGCAGAAATTATAGCCAAAACTCCGCCGACCGGAATTAAATAATAAGTGGCATTCAAAGATGGAACAAAATAGCCCGCCAAAACAAGAACGCCCCCGACTCCGGAAACAAAAGCGCCAATTTTACTCATAAACGTCATAATGGAATATCATTTAAAAATTTATCATTAAATATATTAATGGTCCTTTTTTGTTAATAAAATGCTTTCAAAAGAACAGGCCGAAAATATAAAAAAACAGATTTTCCAGCAGATAGAATCCTCTTTCCCCGAAGACAAGAAAGACGCCGCCAAAAAAGAGATTGAATCAATGAATCCGGAAGAGCTTGAAGAATTTGTTGAGATGAATTCTTCCAAAAGCGGAAAAGGACAGTCAAAATGCATTTTCTGTTCCATAGTTTTCGGGGACATTGAATCTTATAAAATTGGGGAAAATGAAGACGCAATTGCGGTTCTGGAAATAAACCCGATTTCAAAAGGGCATGTTTTGATAATTCCAAAAAAGCACGTTTCCTCAAAAAAAGAAATTTCCGCAAAAGTTCTTGAATTGGTTGATGGCATTTCGGAGAGAATTAAAAAAAATCTTTCGCCAAAGAAAATTTCTCTTGAAGAAAAAGAAATGTTCGGACATTTTCTCATAGATTTGATTCCGGAATATGAGAATGAAGAAAAAAACAAAGAGAGAAGACAGGCAAAAAAAGAGGAGCTTTTGGAACTGCTGAAAAGTTTCCATGAAGAGCAAAAAGAGAAGCATAAGCCCATAGAAAAACCAAAATCAAAAAAAGCTGAAGAAAAAATATGGCTTCCGAGGAGATTGCCTTAAT
>CAYZEG010000014.1:0-11333 GCA_964477635.1 Candidatus Woesearchaeota archaeon
GAGTTGGCTAAAATTCAGGAAACGCGAATGTTTGACGAGAAAAAAGGGATAACAATTAGAATGAGAATAAAAGAGCAAGCGCAGGATTATCGATTTATTTCAGAGCCAGATTTGCCAGTGATAAAAATAGGAAGGGAAAGAATTGAAAAAATAAACTCCGCACTTCCTGAAACGCCGGAAGAAAAATTGAAAAAGCTTGTAAAAAAATTTAAGATGGATAAAAAAACGGCTGAAATATTGGCTAAAAAATTAGAAATTGTTGAATTTTTTGAAAAGGTGATACAAAAAGCAAAACCTTCGCTTGCCGTTAATTGGATTACAACAGAACTTCTCCGAGTTTTAAATTACAACAAAAAAGAGCTTGAAGAAGTGAACATAAATCCGGAGCATTTCATTGAGCTTTTGAATCTTATTGACAAAAAAGAAATCACGGAATTGAAAGCCAAGGAAATATTAAATCAGTTTGTTCCAAAATCATTTTCACCATTGAGCAAATCAGAAAAGCATGCAAGAATTTCCGACGATGAAATTGAAAAAATTTGCATTCGTGTTTTAAAGGAAAATCAAAAAGCCATGGAAGACTACAAAAGCGGAAAAATGGAATCGCTTAATTTTCTTCTCGGACAGGTCATGAAGCATTCGCAAAAACGCGCCGATTCAAAAACAGCAAAAGAAATTTTAATAAAATTAGTCGGATAGCTTCATGTATTCCTTGAACCAGTTTATCGGTTTTATATTGCTGGAGCCGACGCCAAGAATCATGGATGAAAGCAATCCCAAGACTTCTGCATTTTCATTTATCACAGGAGTTCCGGAATCCCCCACATAACCATTTATAGAAACGGCAAATCCGTTCGTGAGAATATTTGGCTGATAAAATCTGTCTTCAGACTTGTGGCTAATAACTCCATTTCTTATGTTTCTGCCAGAATTTCCCGGATTTCCAACTAAATAAACTTCATTCAAAATTTCCATTTCGTTGCTGTCGCCAAGCTTTACGCTGTAATCAGGTTCGGGATAATCTTTTGGCAATTTAAAAACGGAAATGTCTCTTACGCCGTCCACCACTATTTTTTCAAGTTTCGTCCCGTCTCTTAAAGTGGTTTCAGATTTTCCGCCATAATATGCCCCCGTGTTATGCGCGACACTGATGAGATATGGATAAACGATTAAAGCCTCTCCTTCTACAATATCTTCTTTTCCCGTGAAATTAATTTTTGATTGTATTCTTCTTGATGCGCTTACAATTCCTTTTATATTGCTCCTCAAAAAATTATTTTTTTCTTTTTGATATTTTTCAAGAAAATTTTTAAAAGTTTCATAATTCCCGTCAAAAATAATTTTTCTTTCAATTACATGAGAGCATCCTGCCAAAAATAAAACTCCCCCAAGAGCAAGAAATTTTCTCCTATCCATGAATTTCCAATAAAGAACAGGGATTTTTAAGCATTGTTGGACTAGCCGGCAAAAAGCCGCGAAACCTCAAAAACAGCAAGGAAAATTCTGGAAAAATTAACCCTTATGGATTAAAGAGAAGAATATAATTGTACGCTTCAGATACCATGCCAAATATAAAAATCAGCGCAAGTATTGCAAACAAAAGCCAGTTCATTGGAACGGAAAACTCAGGTCTTCGGTCTCCTTTCTTTTTCGCTTTCATTTGCATGAGCAAAATTAAAATTATAGTCAATCCTCCAGAAACAACCCCGCCGATTGCTATTATCTTGACAAAATCTGCAAGATTGAAAAGTTGAACCACCAAATAAAGCAAAAGAGGCGCAAGTGAAACAAAAGTGAATGAATAATCCTTTCTCTTCAAATCAAGCTCAAAAATGGTGTTCAGCGAAAAGCTCAAAACAAAATAACTTGCAAACATTGTGAAAACTCCCAAAACCGGAACAAAATTTCCAAACGAAAGTGTTGCAACTTCGCTTACATTTTTCCCGAACGCCCCCAGGAAAGTAAAGGTGAAAATTGAATAAAGGATGATTGGAAAAATCGTGCCGATAATTATGGCTTTTCTCAAAAAAGACTCCTTTTTCATTATTTCAACCCTCATCTCGGGAACGGATGAAAATCCAAGCAGCGCAAAAAGCACGACTCCAAACGGATAAAATAAAAAATTATAATCGTAAGTTGCCAAATTTGAGGTATCAATGTTTTTTGAAAAAAACAAAAGCGTGAAAAAAATTATTGCAGTGACAAGAATGACTCCGCGCAATTCAAATTTTTTCAACCCGTCTATCCCGTCCCTCAAGAACAGCGTCATCATAAACCAAAATGCAATCGCAAAATGAATTGAATATTCAAATCCTCCCGTAAACAATTGTGAAAGGCTTTGCCCCTCCCCGATTAAATATGCAAGCAAGGCGGCGTATATCCCGAAGAACATCGCAAAAATTGTGAATTTCTTCCCCCATTTTCCAAGATATAATTCTGCATATCCCGGAATCTGATGAAATTTTTTTGTTCTTAATGTTATTTCGCCAAGGCACAAATTAACATAGAGAGTTATCAATCCAAGAAAAAAAAGCCAGAAAATTCCGACAAAAAAACCCGACCTTGAGAATGCATAAGGCAATCCGAGGATTCCCGCGCCAATCATCGTCCCGCTGAGAGTAAAAGCCGTCGCCCAAAATTTTTTGTTCAATTAAATCACCCTTTATTTTAAAGAAATATTTTGCGTATAAAAATGTTTCAGAATTTTGATTTTTTCTCCAAATATTTTTCTATTGACATTTTAGCCCCGGATGTCAAATTTATTTTGCTTCCAAGCGTCCAAAAACAGATATGGTTTATTTCATTTCTTGGTTTGGGAAAACCGGTTGCCTTTACAACAAAAACCTTGGTGTTGTTCCTTACAATCTTGCCTTTTCTGCTGCGCCATTTATTGCTCATGTACCCAAAAAGATAATGAATTGATTTTGCCCTTAATCCCGTTTCTTCATATAATTCTCTTATCGCCGCTTTTTTTCTGCTCTCAAAAATTTTGGCTCCGCCCCCCGGAAGCATGAACCTCTTCCCGTCGGTTGACACTAATAAAATCCCTTTTTTGGTTTCCACGATTGCAGCGCCTTTTCTTCTGTAAAACATTTTTGAACGAGCTTAGGAGGAATCGAACCTCCATCACAAGGGCCGAAACCTTGTATTCTGTCCATTAAACTATAAGCCCGTGATTGTTGAAGAAAATTTGCGCTTATTTATTTTTCCCTTGAAAGTTAAAAGTGACAACGCAAAAAGTTAAGTCAATTCACCATAAAACACAAAATTAGTTTTTCATTTATAACTCTTCTTCTGCGGGGCGGGTGGGCGGGAATAAATTAAATTACTTTTTAGAACCAAACTTCTCCTTATAGAGCTTCTTCGCCCGCTCAAGGATTTTATAAGCCGCATCTTTGTCATTTATTCCAAGAACATCAACTTTCTTCCCTTCAAGCTGTTTGTATGTTTCAAAAAAATGCTTCAACTCTTCAAGCGCGTGCCCTGGCAAATCTCTTACTGAATTTACTTTCCCGTATCTTGGATCTTTCTCATAAACCGCAATTATTTTGTCATCGCTTTCCCCGCCGTCAATCATATTCACCACTCCGACAATCCTTGCGCTTACAAGAGTTCCCGACGGAACTGGATATCCGGTAAAGATTATTATGTCAAGAGGATCGTCATCTTCCCAGTAAGTTTGCGGAATAAATCCATAATCCCCGGGATAGTGAATTGAAGAGAAGAGGAACCTATCTAGCTTTATCATCCCAGTTTTCTTGTCCAGCTCGAGCTTCAGCTTTGATTCTTTTGGAATTTCAATTACGGCATTTACAACTTTCGGGAAATCCTTTCCAGACTCCACATCATGCCACGGATTAACGCCGGTCATTTCTAAGGATGTTAATTTTCACTTTTAAATTTTGCCATATTTTATCAATTCTAAACGGGAGCAAAACAGCCATCGTGCGGCATAATAAAATTATTATAAGTTTTTCCCATTATCATTTTTATATCGGCGAATAAATTTGGCGGAGCCGATTTCGCAACAAGAAAATGCGAGCGAAGCAAGCGCGAAATCTTCTAAAATAATCCAACAATACAGTCCGTAAAGTCTAAACTGTCCGATTAGTGTCTGTAAAATTTTTGATTTAATTGTTCGAGCTTTCTGAAGGAAAGTTTGTCACATTCCATGTTATGCGATTATCCTTGGGAAATTGATGACAAAGGATGAATGATTGAAGAGAAGGTCTAAAACTTAAAGATAATTGTTGCTATTGTCTTATTGAGGTTTACTTCATTTTCCAAAGTAATCTCAGAATCATATTTATAATTCTCCGATATTCTAAAAGCTTTTTCAACATTATCTCTTCCTATGGCATGTAATTTTAATTTATCTGTTCCATACTTTCTCAATTTACTTAACTTAAATTTTACTTCTCCTTCAAATTCTTCAAGCGACTTATATCTATTAATGAAAACCATATATGGTAATTCTCTTGCAATTCTATCAACCTCTTTTTTATATTTCTCGATATCAAAATTATTTTCTTCAGACATTATTTTATGTAATTCACTAAAATAATAATCAAAATAGTCGCTTGTAGTTAAGTTACAAACATTGTTTCCAAATTTTGGAAATTTTAGATAAATATCTCTCTTAAGTTCACTTATATCTTCCCCAGAATTAAAGGCATTACGGACGATTAGAGATAACTCAAATGCCCTGTAAATATCTTCACTTATCTTATCTTTATAAAAATTTAATAGTTCCTCATCTTTTTGTCTTGGTAAGTTTCTCTTTATCTGTTTAGTTTTGATTACGTTTTTAGTTGTAAGAAATCCTTCGTTATCATTCTGAATTGAATCATCAAGAACTTTTTTGAAATTTTGTTTTTCTTCAGGATTTGCCTTGTCTAAATTTATCAATAATTTCTCTCCATCCTTTTCAATAAAATTATTTATAGTCTTAGAAAAATCAAAAAGTTTGAAAGTATTATTTGTAAATACGTCTCCGAAAGAACTCTCAAAAGCCTTTTTTAGATTTTCAAGGATCTTCATCAATTTTCTTTGCAAGTTCCATTAAAGAAAAAGCATCCGATTTGATAAAAGCTTCAGAACCCCTAACAATTCCCGCCCATTCGTTTATGTGAATCTCTTCTCCTTTTGGAGTTAAAACTCTTTGTTTCTGATTTTCCTTCTCAACAATAAACCCCTCTTCATCAGTAGTTTTTCCGTAAAGATCCAATATATTTCCCTTGGTTTCTTCGTTAAAAACAAGGTTTCCTATTTTCATGAACTTAAACCTCCATCTGCAGATAAGAAATGTTTTGCTTTATTAAGATTGTTATAATTCATTAACATACCAGTGAAACCACTCTTTAATTTATAAAAATATGTTTCCTATATTTTTAAACCTTTTTTCTCGGTTCTCGGTTTATTCCAATACGGACTTTTACATTTGGGGCATATCGTCGGTAATTTCTTATCTCTTGGTATCCATTGATGACCACACCTATCACACCTATATGCCTTTATTTTTATGTCTAATTCCGTCATGATTTATACAATGAAATATAGTTTATAAAATATTACCTATAAGGTTATACCTGATAACCGATATATTTATAAATTATATTACTTAATAGGTTATACTTAATAAGTAGGATATTTTATAAGTAATATGGAAACACAAACTTACAATATAACTATAATGGGGAAGTATGCATAATAATTAAAATATGAGAACTAATAAAATCTAATGAATAAAAGAGAAGGCATAACTTTCATAGATCTATTTGCAGGGATTGGGGGTTTTAGACTTGGATTTGAACAGGCATGTAATGAAAAGGGAATTTTGCCAAAATGTGTTTTTAGTTCTGAGATAAAAGAACATGCATTGAAAGTTTACAAAGATAATTTTGGCAATCATATCGTTCATGGAGATATAACTAATTTTAATGAAAAAGAAATACCTGACTTTGATGTTTTGCTTGCGGGATTTCCATGTCAATCTTTTAGTTCAGCGGGAAAGAGAATGGGTTTTTTAGATACACGAGGAACTTTATTTTTTCATATAGAAAGAATTTTGAGGGAAAAGAAACCAGAAGCATTTATTTTAGAGAATGTTGAAGGTTTAGTTACTCATGACAAAGAAGATAAAAAAAAAATAATTGGTAGAACATTTGAAACCATATTGAGTATATTGGAAGGAATGGGGTATAGGGTGAGTTATAAGATTCTAAACGCAAAGAATGTTGGCTTAGCTCAAGATAGAAAGAGAATAGTAATTGTTGGTACTAAAAATAAATTTATTAATTTAGATGAAATAGAAGAAAAACATAAGCCATTGAACGAATTTTTGGAGAGGGATTTAAAGACGATGGATACTAAGTTAACAAAACTATTATTTTCTCATTTTTCAAAAGAAAAACTTTATGGTAAATCTGTCAAAGATAAAAGGGGGGGTTCAAATAATATACATAGCTGGGATATTGGATTAAAGGGAGAAGTTAGCTTAGAGCAAAAAGAGTTGTTGGAAAAATTACTAAGAGAGAGAAGAAAAAGAACTTGGGCTAAGAAAAAAGAAATTCCTTGGATGGATGGAATGCCTTTGACTATTGAGGAGATAAAAACATTTTATGATAAATCAAATTTAAAGGGGATGTTAGACGATTTAGTTTCTAAAGGCTATTTAGCCTACGAACCCCCAAAAAATATTAGTACAAAGAAAATTGGGGAGACTATGATACAATTTAGAAAACATGATTGGACGAAAGAAAAAGGGTATAATATAATTACTGGAAAATTAAGTTTTGAAATAAGTAAGATATTAGATCCAAAAAATGTTGCACCAACATTAGTAGCAACTGATTTGTCAAAACTCGCAGTAATAGATGGGGAGGGCTTAAGAAGACTATCTTTGAGAGAAGGTTTGAGGTTATTTGGTTTTCCAGAAAATTTCAAGATGGATATTAGTACGACCAAAGGATATGATTTGTTGGGAAATACGATTGCCGTGCCAATGGTTAGAGCAGTTTCTAAAAGATTATTGAGTGAATTATAATTTATTACCTATATATTCAAGATAATTTTCTTCAACCTCTTCTAACCAGTCCCCAGACTCTTCTTTTGTTTTAGGATATTTTAAAAGGGTTTTATATAATGCTATTACAAAATCTTTTCTTGTTCTAAAAGGTTTATACTTAGAACTTCCCGTGCTATACCAAACTATTGGACGTATATTATAGATTACTTTCTGTTTCTGTTGCGTCTTGATTGGATAAGCCTCGCTGGGCCCACAAATCTCCCAAATTTTCTTTAACCAAATATTTTTTATTGTAATTATTCCTTTTTCATCCATAATATAGCTAAAAATTATATAATCTGCATCTAATCTATGAGCATTAGTTTTTAAGGACCGACAATAAGCTTGAAAATTTGCGACATCAAAATTAGCATCCTTGTTATCATCAAAACTTTTTATTTCTAAAAGATTATTTTTTTTATCTTCTGGATCTAAATAGAAGTCTGGAAATTCTTGAGTATTTTCTGGTTCTTCACATACTATCTTTTCACCTTTCATCCATTCTCCAATCCATCCCTGAATTATATTTCCCACAACATCTCTTGTTTTAACAGTCATAGAAACTCCAGCTAGTTTAAATGAAATTATTCCTTTAGAACCAATTAATTTCTTTTTTATAAGAATATTATGGAGTTCTTTAGCATTTACTTTGACCATAAAGAACAAAAGAAATCTTAATTTTTAACCTTTTAGTTTACGGACACTTTTCGGACAGAAATAAAACTATTCGGACAAATCAAGACTTATCGGACTGTGTTTAATCCAACAATAGATTTATAAAATTTTTTAATTTAAGTAAACCATGCCTCTTAAAAAACACCATAAAATTCTCATAGGAAGTTTTGCCTCAATAGTCATAATTTTTATGCTGATGACAAGCGTGTTTCTCTATTTTTTATATATAAAAATGAATGTTAATTACCAATCGCTGAATAACAAGGTCGCAAATTTGGAAGCTGACACGAATTTGAAAGTGAGTGAAATAAGCGAAAGCCTGATGCAAACAAATGATGCGCTTAACAATGAAATTGGTTCCATAAGCAGGCAGATTGATTTGATAAAAGCGTCGGCTGGAGAAGATTTCTCGGGAATAATTGACAGCGCGGTAAAATCAGTCGTTACAATAAAAACGAGCGCGGGTTTTCAAGGGACGGGTTTTATAATCAGTCCTGAAGGTTATATCGTCACAAATGCGCATGTTCTTGCGGACAGCGAAGGAAATTTGGTTTCTTCAATTAAAGCGATAACTTACAGCGAGGGAACAAAAGATGCTGAATTCATAGGATATGACGGAAATCTTGACATTGCGCTTATAAAAATAGGGGGAACCTACAGCGCTTTTGATTTGGCAAATTCAGACGATGTCCAAGTCGGAGAAAAAGTAATCGCAATAGGAAACCCCCTGGGATTGCAGTTTTCAGTTTCCGAGGGGATTGTCTCGGCAATTCACAGAACCGGAACTAACGGGCTGGCAAAATATATACAAACCGATGCCGCGTTAAATCCGGGAAATTCAGGCGGTCCGTTGATAAACAAGCAGGGAAAAGTAATCGGAATTAACAATTTCAAAATTGGAAGCGGAGAGAATCTGGGTTTTGCGCTTGAATCTAATTCCATAATAGAATCGGTGAACGACATAGCCTCGGATAAATTAAATCAAGTGTTGATACAATGACCTACCCTAATTTCAAAAACAAACATTTGCAAGAATCATTATTTCATCCTACAGATTTTATTAAATATAAAAAATTTAAAGGCAAATTCCCAAAAAAATATATTCTGACTTATCAAGAGTCCGCCAAAAAGTATTTTTTAAGAAGATATAATCCAAAAAAAATTAAATTATCTTCTTTACCAAATATTTATGTTTATATGGGCGTTGGTTTTGTTAAAATTAACGGAATTGGTGCATCTGGAACGGGAACAACTTTAGAGGAATTAATCGCGCTTGGCGGAAAAAAGTTCTTAAATATCGGCACAGCAGGAGGACTTCATCATGAGGGAATTTTCCTTTGCAATAAAGCGCTTAGAGATGAAGGAACAAGTTATCATTACATCAAACATGGAAAGTTCTCCTTCCCAAACAAAGCATTTACTAAAGAGTATGGAAAATATATAAAAAAACAAAAGTTGAAATTCTATGAGGGAGCAACATGGACTATTGATGCCCCGTATAGAGAAACAAAAGTTGAAATTGAAAAATATGCTAAAAAAGGGATAGCAACTGTGGAGATGGAAGCATCTGCTTTATTTGCAATTGCCAGATATAGAAAAATAAAAATCGCTTCGGTATTCGTAGTGTCAGATATCCTTAAGGAAAAATGGGAACCTAGATTTCATAAAATTAATATAAAACACGCTCAAAATAAATTAATAGATGCTGCAGTTAATTGTTTAAAAAATTAAAATGTCTGAGAAAAAATCAAAGCAAGGATTAAGTGTGAAAAAATCGGATGACATCTCCGAATGGTATTCTGAAGTTGTGCAAAAAGCGGAGCTTGCAGATTATTCCCAAATAAAAGGATTCATGATAATCCGTCCAAACGCATACAGCATTTGGGAAAAAATACAAGAATATTTTGACAAATGCATAAAACAAAAAGGCGTTAGAAATGCATATTTTCCGTTGCTGATTCCAGAATCTTTTTTCAAGAAAGAAGCCGAACACGCAAAGGGGTTTGAGCCGGAATTGGCATGGATTGAAAAAGATCCGAATGAAGAAGGGGAGAGGCTTGCAATCCGCCCGACTTCAGAAACGATAATGTACGATTCTTATTCAAAATGGATTAGGAGCTGGAGGGATTTGCCGTTAAAGATAAATCAATGGTGCAATGTTCTCAGATGGGAAGTAAAGCAAACTCGTCCCTTTTTAAGAACCCGTGAATTTTTATGGCAAGAGGGGCATTGCGTCTACGAAACAAAAGAAGAGTGCGATAAGGAAGTTAGGGAAATTTTGGAAGAATACAAAAAATTATGCGAAGGGATTCTTGCAATTCCGGTAATTGGAGGAACAAAAACAAAATCAGAAAAATTCGCCGGCGCTTTTTACACGACGACAATAGAATCCCTGATGCCGGACGGAAGGGCATTGCAGATGGGGACATCCCATAATTTGGGGCAGGGATTTGCAAAAGCATTTGGAATAAAATTCCGAGACCAAAATGAAAAAGAACAAATACCTTGGCAATCAAGCTGGGGCATTTCAACAAGATTGATTGGTTCCATGATTTTAACGCATGGCGACGACAAAGGGTTGATTCTTCCGCCGAAAGTTGCAGAAAAAAAAGTGGTTATTGTTCCCATAATATTCAAGGAAAAAAGCGGGAGCATAATGAAGAAAGCGAAAGAAATTGAAAAAAAACTTTTGGAGTTTGATGTTTTTCTTGATGATAGGGAAGGCTACAGCTCAGGATGGAAATTCAACGAATGGGAAATGAAGGGAATCCCGATAAGAATTGAAATAGGTCCCAAGGATGTTGAAAAAAAACAGACTGTTGTTGTGAGAAGGGATAATGGAAGAAAAGAAATTGTAAAAGAATCGGATTTGAAGAAAAAAATTCCCAAAATTCTGGAAGATATTCAAAAAAGCCTGTTCAAAAAAGCCAAAAAGTTCCTAGATGAAAATCTTGTTGACGCAAAAAATTATGATGAATTTAAAAAAGCAATAAAAAACAAGAAGTTTGTCGGAATTTATTTCTGTGAGGATGAAAAACTTGAAGCAAAAATCAAGGAAGAAACCGGCGCAACATCGCGTTGCACTCCGTTCGGTCAAAAAGGCGAAGGCAAGTGCATATTCACGGGAAAACCTGCAAAAAAAGTCCTGTTTGCAAGAGCATATTGATTAAATAAAACTCTTGTCAAAAACAAAAAATTATATTTTATTCGTTTTCAAAACTATTGTTTCAAAAAGCTCGTCTTCCAAGCGGAGCGTAATCTCGATTAATGCGCTCAGCTCTTTTTTAACGCTTTCATGTTCTTTTTCCAATTGCATTTTTGGCTTTGGCAGTTCAATAGTTCAAGCCAGAATCAAATTATTAGAAGCAAACCTTAATCCGATTCAAACCCGAAGAGTTGAACCAAATTAAGACAGTTTAATTGTAGGTTTGGCAAAGACCAAGTTAAGTGTGCAGACATTCCACCTGTAACAAAGTCCCAAACCCATGATTACCCTAAAGAAATGATGTTTATAAAATTTTGTGTGGAAAAGGCTTTGTTTAACAAGCAGTCGCCGTTTAAAAAGTTCTTGTCATTTGCAAAGCAAAATGCT
>CAYZEG010000015.1:0-11078 GCA_964477635.1 Candidatus Woesearchaeota archaeon
ACAGCTATTTCGGCTTCTGCTCTTTTGAATCCTTTCTTTTTGGCAAAATTCAATGCTGTTCTAACTAAATTTGTTGCAATTCCTCTGCCTTGATAATCGGGATGAACAACCCATCCAATATCAGCTATATGCCTTCCCCTTCCTTCCTTGCTAAAACTAAATCCGCATTGTCCGGCTATTTTTTTCTTATCATTATCAACTGCAACAAAATAATAACCCTCGGGATTTTTGCTTGAATAAAGTTTTCTCCAATATGAAATCCATTTTTTTGGGATAGGTTTATTTATTCCAGTATAAATAAAATTTTTTCTTTTCACTCCTTCGTTATAAATTTTCGCAACGCCAATTTCATCTCCAGCTTTTGCTTTTCTTATCTCAATAGTCATTTTACTTCACCCAGAACTTCGTCTTTCTAAGTTTAGTTATGTTGTTTTTATACAATTCTCTCAAGTCCTTTATTTTGTAATAATCAGTTATGATCCTGTCAAATCCCTGCCCCCATGCAAGAACCGGGACATTTTCGCCGAAAAGCGGCACAACAACTTCGGGACGGAACATTCCGGCTCCGCCGAGCTCAATCCATTCTTTTCTCTCGGGGTTCCATGCGTCTATTTCCATGCTCGGCTCAGTATATGCAAAAAATCCGGGACGGAACCTTATTTTTTCAAAGCCCATTTTCTTGTAAAACTGCTTCAAGTAGCCGAGAAGATGCCTGAAGTTGGCATTTTTGTCGACGACAATTCCCTCTGATTGATAGAATTCAAAGCCATGTTTCCAATCAACAGTCTCATTTCTGAAAACTTTTCCAACAGAAAAAAATTTCGCGGGAAGGTTTTCTTTTTTTAGATTGGCAATCGTCCGAACGGAAAGTGAAGTTGTGTGCGTTCTCAAAACAGTCTTCTTGGCCTCGTTTTCATTCCAAGAATATTTCCATCCCTTGCTCCCATTGACTCCGCTTTCATGACTTTCCTTAACCGCCTTCACAATTTTTTTGTCCGGAAGTTCCGATTCCCCGCTTATGAAAAAAGTATCTTGCATTTCTCTTGATGGATGGTCTTGCGGAGTAAAAAGCGCGTCAAAAACCCAGAACGAGCTGTCAATCATATCCCCGGACATTTCCTTGAATCCCATTTCAGTCCAAATTTTTCGGACATATTCATCAGCCTGGCTGACAAAATGTTTTTTCCCGCCGGAAATTTCAGGCGCCATTGAAGTCAAATCATATCTTCGGAATTTTTTCCCTTTCCATAAGGAATCTTTTTTCAGCAATTCCGGAGTGACTTGTTCTATTAAATTTCCAGATTTAATTTTTGATTCTGCAATTTCTCTGCCAAAAGCGGTAATTTCAACGCCGACAGATTTTTCTTCCCTAAGATGAACTAAATCTTTTCTTGACTGCAAAATATTAAAGACATTTTTTTGCTCGTTTGTCAGCGAGTCATAATCTAATGGCAGGGAATCAATAAAAATTTCCTCCGGCAATTTTTTTGAAATTTCCTGATTGTTGTCCGCATTCAAAATTATCCTCTGATTTTTCAAATCAATTATTCCCTTTCTCTTCAAAACTCCAATCGCCGCCTTTAATTCTTCATCGGAAAGTGAAGCCTGCTTCGGAGCCTCGTTAAACAAAACAATCCTTTTTTCCCTCAGGACATTCAAAAGCCTTCTTTCAGGGAGCCCTTTTTTTTTGTATAAAATTCCATTGACTCCTGCTTCAACTATCTTTTTTTTCTCCTGTAAAACTCTGACAACATTCTTATTCTGCAAAAATTCCAAAGCCCTCAAAACGGAAGTCTTGTCAAGCCCCGACTTAAGGCAAATTTTGTTTATACCTTCCTTCAAATGCGGAAGAATTTTTATCTCGTTCGGGTTCAATGATTCAATTATTTTCTGTTTGTCCATCAAAAAGTTAGCAAAAAGAGATTAAAAAATGTTATTATCAAAGGCTTGAAGTCATCCACGTCGGCATTCCCAAAACCGAGCCAAGGGATTTCAAGTCGTGCAGGTTTCTTTCATGTTTGAAGTGAATGAACTTCATTTTCAATTTGCTCTTGTTGCATAATTTTATGTTCTGCCTTATTCTTGCAAGAATCTCGGCTTTCTGCTTTCCGCGGCTTTCAACAATTTCATCAAAATTTATTCCAATTGCCACGCCGTTTTTCATGGCTTCCCTGGCTAAAACATGATTCAAACCGGATTCCCTCTGCTTCATTCGGTCTTTTTTTCCGGACTGGCTCAGCAAAAGAACGTCTATTTTTTCCTTCTCCAAAATCTTTCTGTTAAGTTCGTCGTCATTGCTTGAGAAGACAATCGTCTTGTTTTTGCCATTCCTGATTTTGTCCCTTGCCTTCATAAAATCATTTTCATTTACAATCAAAAATTCACTCATCATTTATCCAACAAAGGACAATTTATAAATTTTAAATCTTCAATGATTTATGGGAAAAAAAGGTTTGTCTCCCGTCATTGCGACAATGCTTCTTATAGGAACTTCATTAATCGCAATATTTGTCTTCTGGGTGGGAATAAATTCAGTGATTAAAACACAATCCGACAAAATTTCTTTGGAATCCCAATTCGTTGATTTGAAAGTTGAAAGCGTTAAATTTGACTCAAGCGGAAACATGTTTGTAAGGGTAAAGAGAAACGCTTTTGGAAATGGAGAAATAAGCGGAGTTGCGATAATAATTTCGGATGGGAATAAGAACAAAATCATTCAGGAAAATGAGGGGCTAATGCAGTTGGAAGTAAAAACGTTCATAATAACAAAAGAGAATCTTGATGATTTGGGAAATATAAAAAGCGTCTCAATCGCCCCGATATTAAAAACGGAAACCGGCAAAAACATGCAAAAAGGAATAATTGACGAGAAAAAATTGCCGATTAATGTTGACTTCGTTGCAAACGAAAATCCCGAGGCGCCGCTGGAAGAAAGAAAGCTCATAATCATAGACTAGCTAAAAATTTTCGTTCCTCTGAATTTTCTCCCGTTCAAAAGATTGTCAAGTTGCTTCGCATCTTTTCCAATTATATAAGTTGGAATTTTATGATTCATGATTGTCTTAGATGCGGTTTGGTCAAGAACAAAATGCTGTCCGGGTTTGTATTTTATTTTGTTTGCAAGTTTGTCAAATTCTTTCCATGAAATCTCCGGAATGAATTTTGCATTCTTGAATTCTTTTGGATTTTTATCATACAATCCGGAAACATTCGTCAAATTTATAAAATCGCTTTTGAAATGCTCCGCAATTTGAGCCGAAGTTGAATCAGAAGTTTGATTCGGCTTGTATTCCAGCGCTCCGCAAAAAACAATGTCTTGTTTTTTTAGGTATTTATGTATCTCCTCAATTTTTTGCGGAATTCCCTTCCAAGGATTTTGGTTGAAAAAATAGCTCATGAATCTCGCATTTGTCCTCGTAGCGGAAATTCCCGCCATGCTCTGTAAAGTTTCGTTTATTCCAATTTCCCTCAGGGCATAAATGTATTTTCTTGCAACGCTCCCGCCTCCGCAGACAATTATAAATTTATATTTTCGCGAATTTCTTTTTATCACTTCGCGGAATTTTTTCAAATAAGAAATATCAATTTTATCCGGAACTATGAGGCTTCCGCCCAGGCTCAAAACAACCACCTTTTTCATCAATTATCCAGATAAATTTTGTTTATAGTTTTTTCCTGTCCAGAATTAAATTGCATCTTTTCAGATAGCTCCATTGCAGCTTTAACCAATCCCAAAAATAATGGCGCGGGCTTTTCCAATCTTGACTTTAATTCGGGATGCGCCTGAGTGCCGACAAAATAGGGATGAGATTCCTTGGATATTTCAATAAATTCAACGAGCTTCCCGTCAGGAGAGGCTCCGGAAATAAGCAAGCCGTTTTGTTCAAGAATTTCATGAAATTTTGGATTAACTTCATATCTGTGCCTGTGCCTCTCCGAGATTTTGCTTGAACCATAAAGAGAATTAACGAGGCTGTTTTCTTTTATTAATGCGGCATGCGCGCCCAGCCTCATAGTTCCTCCCTTATTCTGAACTTCCTTCTGCTCTTCCATAAAATCAATCACGGGATAAATTGACTTTTCATCAACCTCAGTGGTGTTTGCTCTCTGGAGCATGCAAACGTTTCTCGCGAATTCTATCACCGCCATTTGCAGTCCGTAGCAAATTCCCAAAAAAGGAATTTTATTTTTTCTGCAATAATTTACAACCGAAATTTTTCCCTCCACGCCCCTGCTGCCGAATCCGCCGGGGACAATCACGCCATGAATTTTCTTCAAAGAATCAAAGAGGTCCTGCTCATTTGAAGTATCTATCCATTTCAGCCTTATTCTTACTCCAAGATTAGCTTCGCAATGATGCAAAGATTCTATTATGCTTGCATATGAGTCTTCAAGACCCGTGTATTTTCCGGCAATCGCAATGTTTATTTCTTTCTGGGCATTTTCTCTTCTCATTATTAAATCCCTCCATTCCCCCAATTCCGACTTCACTAAAATATTCAGTTTTCTGGCAATGAGCTGGGACATTCCCTGCTTCTCAAAAACAATCGGAATCTTGTAGACATTATCGACGTCTATTCCGGTTATAATGTCCTCTTCATTTAAATTTGCGTCAGCTGCGATTTTTCCCTTTATGCTTTCAGTCAGCATTTCAGAGCATCTTGCGATGATTAACTTGGGCTCTATTCCCCTTTGCCTGAGCAAAGAAATGCTTTGCTGCGTCGGCTTTGATTTTTGTTCGTTTACTCCAAACGGAATCGGCACATATGTCAAATGCGCGAACAAGACATTCTCCTCTCCGACTTTCCTTGCCAAATTTTTCACAGCGTCTATGTAAAGCTCATTTTCCATGTCTCCGACGGTTCCCCCGACTTCAATCAAAACAATGTCTGCCGATGTTCCATCCCCGATATTTATGAAATAATCCCTTATAAAATTCGAAACGTGGGGAATCATCTGGACGGTTTTTCCAAGATAATCTCCCTTTCTTTCTTTTTCGCGAATCATCTGAAAAATCTTCCCCATTGTCAAATTCCATTCGCTTTTGCAGCTTATGCCGAGAAATCTCTCATAATGTCCAAAGTCCATGTCAACTTCGGCGCCATCGTCCAGAACAAAAACTTCTCCGTGTTCCAAAGGGTTCATTGTTCCAGGATCGGCGTTCAAATATCCGTCGCATTTTATTGGAACGATTTTGTAAGAGGAAGAAAGAATCTTGCCTATGCTGGCAAGAGCTATTCCCTTGCCAAGCCCCGAGAGAACTCCCCCCGTCATAACGATATATTTTCGGTGCACAAATAAAAATGCCTCGCTTTTTTATAAAGATTTAGTATTATGAAAAAGGGGTAAAAATATTTCATTCAATGAGCAATTTAAAAATCAATGCCTCGCAATACCATAACTAAAGGGCCGGATTGACCTGAATACAATTCTTGTTTCGGAGAAGTTTCAGATTTTTGATACATATCAAATCTCCACAGAGGAAAACCATTGCTAACATTTGTAAATCTAACAACCCTAAATCCATCTATTCTTTCTCCAAAATAATCTTCCAAAAATGATTTTGTTTTTTTCATATCTTGCTAAATTCTTGTTGCATATTTTTCTTTTAAGATTATATTATTTAAACGTAATCTTTCACTTAACAGTAAATAACTTTCTGTCCTTGACATTAAAAACATCAAGCCTGACGCCGGAATCAATCCAGCCATGCGCGTAATTAAGCGCCGCAAAGGCATTTACAAAATCTCCTTTTTTTCTGAAATATTCTGCATCGGAAAGATAATTTGAAGCCATATCAATTATTTCTTTGGCTTCTTTTTCCCTTCCGCGAATTATTTTCTTCCCCACCTTTTCAAGAGCCGTGGAAGTAAGCTTAAAATATTTCTCAAGTTTTTCCAAAGTTATTTTGTTATTCATCAAAATCCAAGGCACAATAAATTTTTAAACCTATTTTAATTAAATGAATTATGGAAAAAGACAAAGCTAAAGTTCTTGTAACCGTTCTTACGCTCCTTGTCGTCGTCCTTGGAATGCTTGTGGTTTACGCCTTCGTCTTGAGGCCAGCGATGAGCGGATATATTGTAAAATCTCAGAATGACGGCGCAATGGCGCTTATTTCATATATGGTTTCGCAGATACAACAGCAGGGATATACCCAGATTCCCGTCGGAAACCAGACGCTGGTTTTAATTCCCTATCAGAGTCCGCAATCCGAAAGCGCCGTTGTTGAAAATTAAAAGTTTATGAATTGCCTCGGGCAGAATTCTTGAGTGAACAAATTTACAGGGAAATTTAATGCTACAAACCAAACTTTGTAAGCTAAAATTCTTCAAATTTTGCATGATAAAAGTTCCAAAAATTTTCATAAAGGTTCTTCGTCGATTTTCAAGAAGTGATAATTGGAAAAAATTCACGTCCGTTTATCATAAAACGCGTGGCTTATTTCACATTAATATTCCGCTTCTTGAGAGGGCGGGAAAGAAAAACCAGCAAAACCAGTCGAAATAAAGACAGATGGAATTTTTTATCAAAGTGGCGAAAGATTATTAAAAAACATCGTCAAAAATTATAACAATTCTGTTTCTCCCTAATTTATCTTCTCCCCTGAATCATCCCGGGCGCCGCAATCATTTTTCTGAGCGTGAATCTTGAACCGATAATTTCCGAAATTATTGCAAGAAAAATTAATCTGCCGACGACAACCCTGAAAACGCCCTCATTGGACGGAATTTTTGATTCTTTTGAAAATTTTTCAACAATCTCATTTATTTCGTCCCTTCCAAGCATTATCCCGGTTTTTTTAGTTCCCATATTCCCCGTGACAACAACGCTCTGATCTGGTCCGGGGCAATCTATTATTTTTACCATCGGATCCTTTATCAACGGATTTAATTTTCCCAAATCCATGTCTTTGTTAGTCGGAGTTGGTTGAAGATATTGGAAATGTGGAGGCAATCTTTGTTCAGGGATTACAATTCTGGCAGGTTGCAGAGCGGGGCGGTTAATCTCTCTTTGCTGAGGCATCGGCTTCAAGGAAACCCGATAATTTTCCGTCCTTAATTCGCCGGCAACATTTTCAATGCCTCCTTGCATGAGGAGCGGCGATTTTGCAGGGACAGCATTAAATGCTGGAAGTTCTTCGGGAACATTTGGTTCCAAAAAAGGCATTGATTTATTTTTTGATTTTTCAGCGAATCCAAATTTTTTCACTTGAGAGTATGAAGCAGAATGTCTTACAAGCCCTTTCACAATTTCAGTAAAAATTCTTTTTTTCTGAAAATCAAGAAGCAATTCCATATTTAAGATTTAGGAGATGAAATGGACCTTTGATATCCATCCGCATCCATTTTTCTTTGCATCGTTTGAACGGGCATTTTTTGCAGAGGCCTCTGTTCTCCCTGAATTTGGGAAATTTCAGGATTGGCCCTCTCGTGCAATAAAGTCAAACCCTGTGCAAAAACCTTATTATGCTCGGTCAAATTGTCCAGTCTTCTTTTTATTTCGTCATTTTTTCTTTCAGCTTCCATGTCTTTTTCAGCAAGCGATTTCGCCGAAGCCTCAAACAAATCAAGAAGCCGTGACATTCTATTTGAGAGGTTGTCAAGACTCGCCGCAAGATTTGTCATAACCCTTTGAAGTGAAACAAAATTTTCAACAAGGGCATCGTCTATGCTTTTTGTTTCATATGCTGGAGAAATTTTATTTTCCACTTTTCTCTTGTTAGATTCGTGATGCTCATCGTGTTTAATGATGCGCTCTGGCTTGTGTTTGACGCGACGATGCTTCAATTTGATATCGCCAATATCTTTTGCGTCTTTCTTCATTTTATCAAAGAATTTATCCTTTTTTTTTGCCATGCTTAAAAAAGGGTTTGATTATTTATAAAGATTTAGAAAATCACAATCCCAAATTAATTTCTTCCACCAATTTTTCGGCAGGTCCTTTCCCCATTTCGTCATCGTCGTCCTGCAATTCTTCAATCGGCATAGGCTCTTCAATTAATTTCAACTCAACTTTTTTATCCTCAATATTTTTGTCGGTTCTTTCAAGTTCTGCAATATAATCCCCGATTTCTTTCGCAGCATCCGCATTGACGGAAATGCTGTCAATTCCTTTTTCCACCAAAAATTTCACCATTTCTTTCTTGCTTCCGGCTTGTCCGCAGATGCTCGTCTCAACCCCGTTTCTCGCGGCGACTCTTATGACATACTCAAGCTGGTACAAAATTGCGGGATTCATTTCATCATAAAGATTCTGGACTTCGGGGTTTCCCCTGTCTATTGCAAGCATATACTGCGTCAAATCATTTGTCCCAAAAGAAATAAAATCAATTCCTTCAAGGCAAAAATCTTTTATCATTTGAACCGCAGCCGGAGTTTCAATCATCACGCCGATTTTGGCGTCGTCAAAGCCAATTTCCTTCAAATATTCCTTCGTCTTTTTTAATTCATCAACGCTTATTACTTGGGGCATCATTACGCCGATCTTTTTTCCTTCGGATGAAACTTTTTTCAAAGCCGTTAATTCCGCCTTCAAAAGTTCCGGATTTTTCAAACTGTATCTTATTCCATGATTTCCGAGCATGGGATTGGCTTCTTTTTCCTCCGGAGCGCCTTCAAGATTTTGAAATTCATCGCTCCTTATGTCTGAAGTTCTAACCCAAATTTCATCAAAATATTTTGCAATTGCATGAACGCCGCGATAAATGACATTTTCATAATCTTCAAAATTTTTATGCTGCAAAAAATAATTGGGATGCTTCCCAGATTCCGAGATGATTCCCTCAATTCTCAAAAGCCCTACGCTCTTCAGCCCGGTTTTTGAAGCCCTTTCGGCAAAGCCCGGCAAATCAACCATAACTTTTAATTTTGTTTTCGTATTTGCAACAACTTCATGAATCTCTTTTTTCTTTGTCTCGCCAACTTTTCCGGCGTAAACTTTCCCATTGAATCCGTCAACAGTCACAATTTCCCCGTCCTTTAATTTTTTTGTTGCTTCTCTCGTCCCCACAATGCACGGGATTCCCATTTCTCTTGAGACAATTGCCGCATGCGCCGTCAAACCGCCTTCATCAGTCACTATTGCCGACGATTTCTGCATGGTCACAACCATGTCGGGATTTGTCATTTTTGTCACCAGAACATCCCCCGCTTGTATTTTCTGCAAGTCGTCCAGAGTATGAACAATCTTGACTTTTCCCGAAGCAACTCCGGGAGAAGCCGCCAATCCTGAAAGAATCGCCTCGCCTTTTATTTGCTCAACATCCTTTAATTCAAATCTCTTCTCCATGGTGGTTATCGCCCGAGTTTGAACAATAAAAATGTCTTTTCCTTCTATGGCAAATTCAATGTCCTGCGGCTTGTGATAATGCTCTTCCAAACGCAAAGCCAGCTCGGAAAGTTTTTTTATTTCTATGTTATTAAGAACTGCAGAAAGAGATTTTTCATTTGTCAGCCCCACTTCTTTTTCTTCCCCGCCGGCATTTCTCGTCAGCGCAATTTTTTTATCGGAAATTTTTCTGTCAACAATTTCAAATTCCCGGGAAACAATATACTTATCCGGCGTTATCATTCCTGAAACAATCCCGACGCCAAGTCCGAAAACCGCCTCTATTATTACATTGTCATTGTTATAGGAGGGGTCCTTTGAAAAAATAACTCCAGATTTGTCGGAATCAACCATTTTTTGAATGACAACGGCCAAGCTTGTTTCCTCGTGCTTGAAGCCTTTCTTATGCCGATAATATGTCGCCCTCGACGTGAAAAGCGAAGCGAAGCATTTTTTGATTGCTTCAATTAAATTTTCCGTGCCTTTGATATTAAGAAAAGAGTCTTGCTGTCCTGCAAAACTTGCGTCTTCCAAATCTTCCGCAGTTGCCGAGCTTCGAACGGCGACAAAAATATGTTCGGGAATTCTTTTCAACAATTCGTAAACCGGGGCATCCTTGTCCCCCGCCAAATCTTCATAAGCGCCGACAATTTCTTTTCTCATTTCGCCGGGAAAATCCGAATCAACAATCAATCTTCTGACTTTTTTCGTTATTTCATCAAGCTGTTTGGTGTCTTCATAATTAATTTCATCAAGCATTTCTTTTATTTTATTTTTCAATCCCGCTTTTTCAATAAAAAAATCGTAAGCCTGCGCCGTAACGACAAATCCCGGCGGCACTGGAATTTTAAAATTGTACATCTCTCCCAGGTTCGCCCCTTTTCCGCCGGCAACAGCTATTGAATCTTTGTTAAGCTCGGAAAACCACCTCACAAAACCGCTGTCCGGAATCACGCCCCCTTTTTTCATTTTAATGGAAAACGAGTGAACTCGTGAACCTCTTTTGATTCTGCATAGATTATTTTTACCAGTAAACTTTATAAATTCTTCATCTCTTTCAAGGGCATGTCATGGCTTTGGATAGTTTTGGGAATCGCCGCATTCGTCGGAATAATATTCTTTTACTATTACAACAGATTCGCAACTCTTTCAAACAGAATTGAAAATTCCCTTTCCCAGATAGATGTTCAGCTTAAAAGAAGAGCGGATTTGATTCCAAATCTCATAGAGACGGTTAAAGGATACGCGAAGCATGAGAAATCAATTATTTCTGAAGTTTCAAAAGCAAGACAAGCCCTCGTCTCTGCAAAAGGGGTTGAAAAGAAAGTAAAGGCCGACGGGATATTGGAAAATGCTCTTGGAAAACTTTTCGCAATCGCCGAGGCGTATCCCGACTTGAAGGCGAACACAAATTTCCTTGAACTCCAAAAAGAGCTTTCAACGACGGAAGACAGGGTTGCATATTCAAGGCAATATTACAACGACAGCATTCTCTCGTATAATACCTTGTGTACAACTCTTCCCGGAATGTTCTTCGCAAAGCTTTATAAAAAAGCCGCAAAAGAATATTTGAAGATAGCGGAAAGCGAAAGAAAAGTTGTGAAGGTTGATTTTTAGTCTTCTTCTAAAAAATGGCACATAAAGATAAAAAGAGAAGAACCATCCAGAAAAAAAGTCGTGCAAATATTTTCAAGCGAGATAAATATCTTTGTGGATATTGCGGAAAGAAAAAGAAATCCTCAAATTTA
>CAYZEG010000016.1:0-8175 GCA_964477635.1 Candidatus Woesearchaeota archaeon
TTTCTTGCCTGAGAATCAGTGAGATTTGAACAGCTTCCGACTTCAAAATATTTTTTTTGTCTTGGACTCCATGCTTCAATATCAACTTGCTCATATTTCAAGTCGCCCAAATCTCCAGAGCAGATTCTTAAAACTCTTATAGGAATATCAAGTCCTTTAAAAATTTCAATCGTGATTTTCTGCAAATCCTCAAAAAACATTTCAGATTGCTCGGGATTGCAAATCACAATCATCTCAATCTTGTTGAATTGGTGCGTTCTGTAAAAACCCTTTTCGTCAATTCCGTGACTCCCAATTTCTTTTCTGAAACACATGCTGTATGACGTATGTTTAACAGGCAAATTTTTTTCTGAAACTTCCTGACCCGCAAATCTTCCTATCAGCGAATGTTCGGATGTTCCAATCAAAGCCTTTTTTGGATTGTCTTCAACAAGATAAATCTGCAATTTCTTGTCGTTCAAATCCGTGACTTGGTCTATAATTTCTTCTTTCAGCATAAGCGGAGTTTCAACGTATCTAAATCCTTTTTTTACCATGATATCTCTTGCATAATTTATCAGCGCGGCATTGAGCAAAGCCAATTCGCCTTCAATATAATAAAAACCGGTTCCGGCAACTCTTGCCGAAGAATCAAAATCCGCGACGCCAAGATTTTCAGCAATTTCCGTATGGCTCTTGACTTCAAATCCGAGTTTTTTCGGCTTGCCAAAAAACTTTTCCGCGACATTTTCAGCGTCGCTCTTTCCAATCGGGACCCTTTTTGACATTATATTTGGAATTTTGCAAATTTCAATTCTCAATTTGCCTTGAATTTCTTTTTCCTTTTCTTCAATCTTGGAAAGCTTCGCAGGAATCTTCTTCGCCCTCTTTATCAAAGGCTCAACCTTCTTTCCGCTTTTTTTTGCCCGATTTATTTCCTCGCTGATTTTATTTCTCTCGCTTCTCAAATTGTCTGCCTCAAGCTTTGATTTTCTCCATTCCGAATCAAGCTTCAAAACATAATCAATTATTTTATAATCTTTGAACTTTTTTTTCGCATTCTCTTTGTACAATTCAGGATTTTCTCGCAGGCGTTTAATATCAATCATGATAAAATCAAATTAAGCAAATTTTTAAACTTATTTAACCTGAATGCAAAATGGCAGACGCGGTGATTAATGGCGCAAGCAGCGGAATTTTAAGCGCATATAATTTTCTCATTTCTTCCCTTAATCCGGTAGTTGGAAAATTCGTCAATCTTTTTGTCGTCGTTCTGCTTATTTTCATCTATTCTGTATCAGTATGGAAACTTCATAAAATAATTTCAAAAAAGAACATATTTGGATTGAATCTGGACAAAAATTATGACGGCGGGAAGATAAGCATTCAATCCGCATCGCTGTATTTTTTGGAGTACATAATTATCCTGCCTTTCTTCGTGTTTTTCTGCTTCGCAATATTCGCAATGTTTATGATAGTTCTTGTTGGAAATCTGAATATAACATTAATACTTGTAATTTCCGCCGCAGTATTTACCTCAATAAGAATGGCGGCATATTACAATGACCAGCTGGCAAGGGAGCTTGCAAAACTCCTGCCGTTGAATTTGCTGGCGGCTTCAATAATTTTAGGAAATGATTTCTTCAGCGTCGAAAGAGTCATAATCCAGTTCGCAAGCATACCTTCGGTTTTGGGGGATATATTTTCATACCTTGCATTCATAATTATAATTGAAATTATCCTGAGATTTTTTGACTTCACTTTTTCAATTTTTGGCATAGAAGATGAGAGCGAGGAAATTGACCAAGACTTAAGAGACAATTAAATTGCGCAAAGCGTTTTAATAATATTTTTAAACTAAACAGAATCCCATGAAGATTATGAAATATGATTCGGAAATGGTGCGGATAAGAATGTCCAATCTTGACCAAACGGGCTGGGATCTGATGCAGGTCGCAGAAAATAATTGGAAATTTTTTAACAAAATAAGGGAAAAAATCATGAAAAAATATGGAACCAGATATTCTCTTAATGAATCAATGTTTGATGAAAAAATTGGAAAAATGGCAAATCAAGGAGAGAAAATTGTGGTGGAAGGAATTTTGGGATATTGTCCTACGGTGCTTGAGGGATATCATTTGCATATTTTGTCTTATGGAGAAATACCCGTGGCAAGTTCAATAGGCATAGAAGACAAAAGCGGAAGAATTAATTTTATGCGTTTTAGCAATATTAACGGTTTGGAAAGTTTCTTAAAATTCAGCAATATGAGCAATTTAAGCAGTAAATGACCCTAATTTAATTTAATCTCTTCGGCAATTTTCAGCAGTCTTACAAGGCTTACTTTTTTGTTTATGCCGTGAAGCTGGCGTTCTAATGAAATAGCATAATCATTTGAAATAGTTGACGCATGCGATTTAGTTCGAGCCTTAAACCGATATTCCCACGTTCCATCCTTAGAGTCTGGAAACCCCGTATCCATCCCCCCAACTCCGCAATGTATTTTATAAGTCGCCAAATAATCTCCCATAAAAAAATATATCACTTGGAATTTAAAAGGATTACTGCAAGAAATATCAATGGCAACATTTTTAAACTAATTCCCGATTTTATTAAAATGTCAAGCGTAAGGGTAAAGATAAACAGCATAGACATAGAAATGCTCAATAACATCTGTAACACCATCAAAGATTTGGCGAAAAAATCCGGCATTGTGATAAGCGGTCCGATTCCGTTGCCGACGAAAAAATTGAAAATCACGACAAGAAAATCCCCGTGTGGAAACGGCACGGCAACTTTTGACAGGTTTGAGATGAGAATCCACAGAAGAGTAATAGACCTTCCGGCAAATGAAAAAGTTCTTCACGGAATTATGAGATTGCAGATTCCAAAAAACGTCAATATAAAAATTGAAGTCAAGGATTGATTAAAATATATTTTTTATTATAGTCTTATTTTTAAAGCAAATTGTTTCATTACTTTGGCAAAAGAGGAAAAATGAAAGAGATTTCTGATTTAAAACACGCTAAAGTCAAACTGAAAAGTGGCGGAGAGATAATCGTTCTAAACACGGGAGCGGTTATTGATGCGGAAGCGGAGGCAATGTTGCAGGCGCTTCATTCCCGTTCAACCGGCGGGTTAATGGGCCATCTGGAAGTTTTAGCTGTGAAAGGGCCGGCAAACTTCATGAAAAATTTTTATGTCGGCTATGGACACAAATCAATTGGAGATTGCGGAACGGGAACAATTTTTATTGAAGGTGTTTCAATGCTCGCCGCAAAGGCAATTCAAGACAACCAGCTTTATTCAGGACAAGAAGCATCCACAAGATATGTTGATTTTTCAAAACAGCCATTCATTAATCCTGCGCAAAATTCCGATGGAAAAGAAATTCTGGAGATACAGAGGCAATTCTACATAAACGCTCAAGAACCAGCGAAGAAAGAACTTGAAGCCAAATATCAAAAAAAGTATGATGAAGACGGCAAGATTTATCAAAAAGTAATAAATGCGCTGGCTTTTGATATAACTAGAAGCTTGCTTCCCGCCGGAGCATCAACAAATCTCGCATGGCATACCAACCTAAGGCAAGCGGCGGACAAATTATTATTTTTAAGGCATCACCCGCTTCAAGAAGTAAGGGAAATTTCCGAAGGAATTGAAACTGGATTAAGAGAGCGTTTCCAAAATTCATTCGGACATAAAAGATATGAATCTACCGAAGAATATCAAGATTTAATTGCAGACAATTACCTTTATCACAATCCTGAATCGCCCCTTAAACCGATTGTGGATTTTGGCAAAATAGATAGAAAAGAAATTGAAAGACACAGGGAGCTGTTTGATAAAAGACCTGAATGGACGGAACTTCCAAAATACTTGGGACAAGCTGGAATTCTTGATGTGCAGTTTCAATTAGACTTTGGTTCCTTTAGAGATATCCAGAGGCACAGGGCGATAATTCAAAGGATGCCGCTATTAACGTCAGAGCTTGGATTCAACCAATGGTACATTGAAAATTTGCCTGAAAAAATAAGAGAAAAATTGCCGCAACATCTTGATGATATAAACAATAAAATAAATTCATTTGAGATTTCCAAAGAAGAAGCGCAATATTTTTTGCCGATGGGCTATAATATTTCAAACAGATTTACCGGAGATTTGCCTGCAACGATTTATATGGTGGAAAGAAGAGCAAGAAACGATGTGCATCCGACCTTGCAATATGTCGCTCATGATATTGGAAACCAAATAAAAGAAAATCTCGGAATACCAATATACATGGATAAAGAACCAAGCAGGTTTGACATTAAAAGAGGGAAGCAGGATATTGTTTTAAAATGAAGGGAAACTACATAGTTTTTGAAGGAATTGAATGCTCGGGGAAGACAACGCAATCAAAAATTTTGGCAAACTATCTTAGAAGGATTAGAGAGGATGTTATTGAAACCCGAGAACCAGGAAGAACGGATCTTGGAGGAAAAATTAGAGGAATATTGCTGGATAAAACATTGGAAATTTATTCACCGGAGGCAGAATTATTCTTATTTGAAGCTGACCGAGCAGAATTGTTCAAGCAAATAATAATTCCTTCGTTGAAAAGAGGCGAGCAGATTATAGCAGACAGAAGTTATTTGTCTACTGAAGCTTATCAGGGTTATGGAAGGGGGATGAATTTGGACATGATAAAAAATTTTAATAAAATAGCAACCTATGGAATAAAGCCAGATTTGGCTTTTATTTTTGACATGCCTGTGGAAGAGGCATTTGCGTCAAAAGTCAAAAAAGACAGAATAGAATCATTAAGCATGGAATTTCACAACAGAGTCAGGCAGGGATTTCTTGAAATCGCAGCCCAAAATAAGGACATTTGCATATTGATAGAAAGGGGAAATAAAAAAATTGAAGAAATATTTGAAGAAGTGAAATATCATGCAAGGAAAAAAATAGATTGCAAAAATCTTTAAAAAATTATTCGGAAATCTTTATAAACGAATTTTATTAACTCTTATTAACATGAAACGTTCTTCAAGAAGATGGAAAAAGCGCTGGCAGATGAGATGGAAGTGGCAGCGTAAAAGATTGAAAAAGGAAAAGCACAAGAGAAAGTTGAGAAGAAGCAAGTAAGCCCTTCAACAGTCAGCCTAAATCTAAATTAAAGCAGGCAATTCCAAATGGTTAAAAAAGATTATGACAAAAAGCGCAAACTGGAAACCCTATCTCTTGAAGAATTAAAGGTTGAATATGAAGAAATAACCGATATGGACCGGAAAATCGCCATTTCCATGGAGGCATATCAAGCAAGAAATGGCGCGGGAATTGTATTGGAAGAGGAGAAAGAGATGCAAGAAAAACTTGTTAAACTGATTGAAGAGCATGAAAAATTCAAGTTAGATCTTGAAAATCTCATAAGAAACAACGGAAACCTTCTAATAAATTAATCTTCACAATAATATTTATAAGCCATTCTTAGTTTGAATCTGTGCCTTGCGTCAAAGGAAAAATTGGCGCGCTAAAAACTTCGGTTTTTTCCAATTAAAATAAAAAATCAAAAAAATGAGTTCTGAAATTTGGACGGAAAAGTACAGGCCTTCAAAATTCAACGAACTTATCGGACAAGACGAAATTGTAAAACGAGTTTCTTCTCTTGTGAATTCAATGAACATTCCGCATTTGCTTCTTGCCGGTCCTGCCGGAACTGGAAAATCAACCCTTGCTCTGATAATAGTAAAAGAACTGTATGGGGACAAATGGAGGGAAAATTACCTTGAGTTAAATGCTTCTGATGAGAGGGGAATAAATGTTGTTCGTGAAAAAGTTAAGGGATTTGCCAGAACAAAGTCTCTTGGCGACGTTCCGTTCAAAATAATTTTCCTTGATGAGGCGGATGCCCTGACGCCCGAAGCCCAGCAGGCATTGAGAAGAACCATGGAGAATTATTCATCAACATGCAGGTTCATAATGTCCTGTAATTATTCAAGCAAGGTTATAGACCCGATTCAATCAAGATGCGTTCTGTTCCGATTCAAGCTTCTGGAAAAAAAAGACATTGAAAAAGTCATAAGAAGAATTGCCGAGAATGAAAAGCTTGAAATTCCGCAGGAAACCATCAACGTTATTTATGAAGGCAGCGAGGGAGATTGCAGAAGAAGCATAAATCTATTGCAATCAACGGCGTCAATTTCCCCAAATATCTCTCCCGATTTGGTTTCAACGGTTTTGTCAAACACCAAGCCGAAAGACATCAAGGTGGTTCTGGATTATGCCCTCTCGGGAGATTTTCAAAACGCAAAAGACAGGTTGCTTGACATAATGCTTAAGGAAAGCATTTCCGGGCAGGATGTGATAAAGTCAATACAAAAAGAAGTCTGGAATCTTCCGATAGAACCGCAATTGAAAGTCAAACTGACAGAACTCACGGGAGAAATTGAATTTAGAATCGTTGAAGGTTCAGACCCTTTCGTCCAACTTCAAGCTTTGCTTGCAAGTTTTGTCCTCGCCGGATTGGGAAAATGACATCAGATAATTTGGAAACGCAAATGCAAAAAGAAATGATGGTTGAAATGGATATTTTATTATTGGACATTTGCGAATTTAATTATGACAAAGCCAAACGCCTTAATTCTTTACGGAAAAAAGATTACGACTCAAAATCATACGGAGAAAATATTTCGCCATATGACGCAAGATGACAAATAAATCTTGGGTGGAAAAGTACCGCCCTAAAACTTTCTCGGAAATAAAAGGGCAGGAAGAGGCGATTGCAAAATCAAAAATTTTTATTGAAAATTTTCCACATAAGAAGGCGATGATTTTTTACGGACCGCCGGGAACGGGAAAAACAACCCTTGCCCACGCAATATCAAGGGAAACGGATTCCGAAATTTTTGAGCTCAATGCTTCTGATTTGCGAAACCGCGAAAAACTAAGGGAAATTTTAAAGCCGGCGATGGAGCAAAAATCTTTTTCCAAAAATAAAAAAATAATTCTTATAGACGAAGTTGATGGAATTTCTTCGGCAGATTGGGGCGGGCTTCCAGAGCTCCTCTCCCTGATTATCCTTACAACCTACCCGGTTATAATAACTGCAAACGACATCTGGAAAAGGGAGCTTTCAATGCTCAGAAAAAAAGCCGAGATGGTTCAATTAAAAGAGATAAGCTACAAGGCAATAAAAGAAGTTTTGCTGGAAATTGCGAAAAAAGAATCCAAAATTCTTAACGAAGAAGCTATCGCAAAAATAGCGATAAATGCTAAGGGAGATTTAAGGGCCGCAATAAATGACTTGCAGTCTGAAGCCGAATCTGGCTCCGAAAAAGTTGGCGGAAGAGACAAAGAAACTGACATCTTCAGCGCATTGAGATTGATTTTCAAGGGCAAGCCGACGCAGGAAACATTAAGGGTTTTAGACTCCGTGGAAATGCCGATAGACGAGATAATGCTTTGGGTTGAAGAAAATATCCCTGCAGAATATCGGGGAAAGGAGCTTGCAAGAGCGATTGAATTGATTGGAAAAACGGATATTTTCAAGAAAAGAATTTACAAGCAGCAATATTGGAGATTTTTGATTTATGAGAATTTCTTTTTAAGCTACGGAGTTTCAGCCTCAAAAAATGCGGACAAAATTGGAAGCGGATTCACCAGCTACAAAAAGCCGGAAAGAGTTTTGAAAATTTGGCTCAACAACCAAAAAAATGAAAAGAAAAAAACAATCGCCCAGAAATATGCGAAGATCATGCACATCGGACAGAAAAGGGCGATGCACGATTTTCCAATAATAAAAAATATCTTGAAAAATCCGCAGGTAAGAAAAGAGCTGAAACTCACCGAGGATGAAATAATATATTTGGATGCAAGAAATTAATCTTTTAAGTGAAAATCACGAGGTTGGTTGGCAATTGTTTTTTTTATTTTATTAATTTTCCGCTTCTCCAAAGCGGGCTGATAACCGCAAAAGTTAAAAACCTTGTTTTCAAGAAAATTAAAATGGATTCGGAAAACGTTGAATTGATTGAACGCCCGGGTTACCTTGGAAGAAAAAAACAAGAAAGGCATGAAGAATGGGACAAAGAATTCGGGAAAAATAACTGGACATTTGTCTGGAAATTCGGAGAGAGGCAATTAAGTTTCGAAGAGGCTTGTTTGGTTTATGAAGATGCATATTTAAGAGATTCTTCAGATAGAAAAAGAGAGAAG
>CAYZEG010000016.1:8275-10203 GCA_964477635.1 Candidatus Woesearchaeota archaeon
TCCAAAAATGATTGAAATGCCCGACGGAGTTAATCTTGCCCCGTCATGGGCGCATCCAAAATCAGTGGAATCATTTTACCAGAATAATCGGTGGCTTGCGCGGAAAAAACATTTAACTTATATTTGAATTTTTTTAAAGCACAAGTTGTACATTTCCTTAAATCCTTTTGAATAAACATGATTAAGAAGTTCAATAAATTCCTTGGACGGCTTTTCCTCATCAAGCATTTTAATGAAGGCGATTGTTTTGTCTTTTTCAACCACAACAGAACATGCGTCGGAGAGATAATTTAATAAAACATCTTTTTTATGAAAAATAAAATCCCCAAAATCTTGATAATTAAATCCTGTTGAACTAAAAATTTTTTTATTTTCAGAAATATAAAATCCGAATCTGGCAGACAGCTCTTTGTACTCCAAAGTTATTGGATTTTGAAAAGGTTTGCCGTCTTTAAAAAACATGCTGTTTTCTCTTGCAATTTTTTCCGCTTTTTTGTCTGAAAGCATCTCGGCGGTTGCGCTGAACGATTCTGCAAACGGAACGGCGTGTTCCAAGTTGCTTAATTTGCCTTCCAATTGTGAACACGCCATGGAAACAAATGCGGTTCCAATCAAAATCAATTTGTTTATTTTGTCCATTTTAGCCGTTCAACCCGTCAATAATTTCCTTGAAGCTTTCAAAAGGATAAGCCCCGTTTAAAGCAACCCCTTCACTTTCTCCGGATTTCATTATTACAAAGTAAGGCGTTCCGCTTCCGCCTGCGGCTTCAGCGTCGGCGCCGTCTTTCAAAACTTCGTTTTTGTATTTTCCGGAATCCAAACATGAATCAATATTGTACCCGATTTCTGCCGCCCATTTTTTCAAATTCGCCTCGCTTAAAATTTCCTGATTTTCAAACATCTTGTCATGCATTTCAAAGTATGCCTTGTCCCCGCCTTTTTCACCCACGCACTCGGCAGCCTCGGCTGAAATCTGCGCCAAAGGATGGATGTTTGAAAGAGGCAAATCTCTGAAGACTAATTTCATTTTTCCAGAATCAATATAATTGGTTTTCAACGAGGGCAAAGTTTCAACCCAGAATTTTTTGCAGAAGGGGCATTCATAGTCTGAGAATTCAATTATGGTAATCGGAGCGTTTTCATTTCCAAGAACAGCATCGTCATCAATGCTTGCTGAGACTTTTCCGGTATTTGAATTTCCATCGGGATTTTCATCAAGCGATACGGGAGATTGAATGAAATATTTTCCGTCTTTTGTCACATAAATCGGAATCAATCCGCCTTGATAATCCAAATTTACTTTGTACATTCCGCTTTCAGTTGAAACATCATTTACAATAACTTGAGCTCCGGCATTCTCATTTAAGAATTTAGCAATTTTTGCTCCCGCCTCATCCGGAGAAATTGAACCTCCAGAAAAAGAAGTTCCGTAAAAACTATTTGCTATAAAAACTGCCGAGAGAATCCCAAAAACAAGTGTTGAAATTATCCACGGATTTCTCCTCAAATGTTCAATCTTGAGAAATTTTGGAATTTTTATTTCAATAACTTCTTCTTTATGATGCTCGTGCTCCATCCAAGGCAAAAGCAGAATTGTTTTAAAAAAGTTGTGAAGTTACGAAATTGAGGACAATAATTCTTAAAAAGATTACACCCAGTTCGATTTGATGAAAATTCCACACAACTTCAAGCCGCCAATAGTAAGAAAAAGTGAAAATGGAATCTCCGCATTCCATAGTTATGATTGGTATTTCAGACAAATGGAAGGATTTTTACAGGACAGAAGGCAAATTTTTCCGACACCATGTGCCGCAACAAAGCCAATTCATACTTCAAATTTTCACGGATTAATATATCAAAAATTTGCAACAAATCAAAAAGACAGGGAAATTCTTGTAGTTTCCGAGCCGGTTGTTCTAATTAGATAT
>CAYZEG010000017.1:0-10015 GCA_964477635.1 Candidatus Woesearchaeota archaeon
TAGTTCTCGGTGGGATAGCAATTTTCTACATGGCAGAAGTTGCAGACAAATGGGGATTCGGCTCGGGAGTTTCCCTTTTTATCGGCGCGGGAATAAGCTGGAGATTAATGACAAGCGCGTTCCAATTCATAAATCAGCAGGGAAGGAATTGCCTTCTTGAGTTTTCAACGGTTCCGTGCTCGGGAAAAGTTCTTGTTTTAATTCAATCAATAATAAGCAGATATCCTTTGGAATTTGTTTCTGCTTTTGCCGCGATTGTTTCAACGGTTTTGATTTTCCTTTTAGTAGTCTGGGCGCAATCATTGAAGGTTGAAATCCCATTGTCGTTCGGAAAAGTAAGGGGATATGCAATAAAGTGGCCTCTCGCATTTTTCTATGCTTCAGTAATTCCTGTAATTTTGACGGCAGCATTGATTGCAAATCTTCAGCTCTTCGGAGGACTTGTTGAGAACGCCGCCGCCCCTTGCTTGAATGGCGGCGCATGCACGGCAAGCGCAAAAATCGCATCATATTTCGGATTCTTGGGGCATTTCGTCAATGGACAACCAACTTCCGGACTGGCATTCTGGCTCGGTTCAACGAATCTGCTTGAATTGACAATAAGAGGAGGATTCCTGCCGACATATCTTCTGCAGGGATTAACGCACACAATATTTTTCGTGATTTTCTCCACGGTATTTGCAATATTTTGGGTAAAAACTTCCGGCATGGATGCAAAATCGCAAGCGCATAAAATTGCGTCTTCCGGATTGCAAATTGCGGGATTCAGACAAGATGAAAGAGTTTTGGAAAGCATACTTGAAAGATACATTCTCCCGCTTACAGTAATGGGCGGAATGGCGATAGGATTTTTGGCATCCGTGTCAAATCTCCTCGGGGCCCTAGTTTCCGGAACGGCAATACTTCTTGTCGTTATGATTATGTTTCAATTCTACCAAAACATCGCGCAGCAGCATCAAACAGACATGTTCCCTGCAATGAAGAAATTTATGGGCTAATATGACAATTTAAAAAACAGAACCATAAATGATTCCGCACCCAGCATAATTTAAAAATCAATTTCTCCTAGACATGACATGATAATAACGAATCTTATAAATTTGTATCCTAAAATTAGCATTACAATTATTTCAATTTTTGTAACACTCGTCATGACGATGATGAAAAAAATACAAGATGCATGCAAGATAAGGCTGAAAGAAAAAAATCTCAAGCCGGAAGACATGTCCAAAATAAACAAGGAAATGTTTGAATGCTCGCTTCAAATCACTAAACATTCAATGAAGCCGATTTTATTCACAATAGTGCCTTTGATACTTTTAATAGGATGGCTTCGCGGAGTTTATCTCGAAACCGCAATTGCAAAAACCTGGCTTTGGTGGTATATTGGAACGGGCGTTGCTTCAAGCTTGATTTTCAGGAAAATTTTTAAGGTGATTTAATTCGGGCGATTTCGCTCGGCTTCGCCTCGCTGATTTGTTGCTTCAAATCGGCTTTGCCAGATTTTTCCGCTGATAAAGATTATTGATAAAGAAAAATTTACGTTGGTTTCATTATAACAAACAACGGCCGTTTTCAGATTATAACACGGCTTCTTAAGGGCGGGTGGGCGGGGACAAACTTTAAAAGCAGTTTTTTTATTAATCAATAGATGGGAATTGGAAATTCCATCAAATAAAATTTAGGAAAAATTTCATAATGGAAGAAAATAATCAGGAATTTTTATTAATAAATAGATGGGAATTGGAAATTCCATCAAATAAAATTTAGGAAAAATTTCATAATGGAAGAAAATAATCAGGAATTTTTATTCAAGCTAAGCATTTTTGAGCAGCAAATAAGGCAGCTGCAGCAGCAGATAAATTCCGTTGAGGAAGGAATCATTGAGCTGGATTCGCTTCATTTTGGATTGGACGATTTGAAAAACAGCGAAGGAAAAGAAATTTTCGCTCCAGTCGGAAGGGGAATTTATGCAAAGGCAAAAATAATCTCAGAAGATTTAACCGTTGACATTGGCGGAAGAAATTTTGTCAAGAAAACAATTCCCGAAACCCAAGAAGTGATAAAGAAACAGGTTGAAAAGTTGAATGAGATAAAAAAAGATTTGGACAACAATCTCCAGGAAATAGGAAAAGAAGTTGAAAGAGTCATTGGGGAAGCGGGGAAGAGTTAGATATCTGACATTTTGAATTCATTTCCTCTTAAAAAATCAGAGACTTTTTTGTCATATATAATTCTGAGATTATTTCTATTCAAGTCAGAAATTCTATAATTCTTTCCATAAGATTCAATCCCATGTTTGCAAGGATTATCTAGGGTTTTATCAATGACACATGCAGAATAGGAATTAAGTAAGAAAAATCTTCTTAGAACTTTGAGTTGGTCTCGATCATTGAAGTCTATTTCAAATTTGCTTAATATATATCGTTCTGGATTTGTTTCTGGAAAACGAAAAACTAAATCTAACATTTTTCCCCCGCATCCACATCCGAAACAATGATATTGTTGAGAATTTTCCCAAATATTAAATGATGGCGTTCTTTCATTGTGAAACGGGCACAAGGACCAATATCTTGTTCCAGATTTATTACTTTTTAATTTATTTTCTCCGATTAAATCTTTTGCAACCTGAATCACGTTTAACTTTCTAAGATTCTCCTCTAAATCAACAGCCCTATACCACATAAATCGCAGAGTTATAATCTCTTTTTAACAATTATTGTGTTAAAATCTCCACCAAACATTTTAAAGTCCCGTTTTCTTTTCATGTTTCATGATTGAGTCAATGATAAATCCGAAGAGGTTGGAAAAGGGGCCGATAAAAATGCTTTTCATTGGAATGCTTTACGCTTCCCTTTCATTGCTTTTGGTTCAATGGTTTTTTTCAAAGGATGTGGTTTTGTATCAATATTCCGGAATAATGGTTGTAACATTCTGCGTCATGTTTTCTCTCCCCTTCATGTATTATCTTATAAAAAAAGAGGAAGAGGAAGATGAGGAAGTCGCGGGATTTTTTAGCGTTTGGGAAATACACAAGGACGCAGTTTATGCATTCACGTGGCTTTTCCTCGGGTTCATAATCGCATTTTCATTTTGGTACATTTTCCTCGGCGACCAGACGCTTTTCAACGCCCAAATTGAAACATACTGCATGATAAATTCTCCGGAAAATATAGATAATTGCGTCGGACAATACGCTCCGGGAAACATCCACCCCACGGGAGCGGCCGCCAAAGAGACAAGATTCCTTTCGGTGGTAAGCAACAACATTTATGTCATGATTTTTACTCTGATTTTTTCGCTGATTTTTGGAGCTGGCGCAATTTTTGTTCTTGCCTGGAACGCATCAGTCATTTCCACGGCAGTGGGAGTTTTCACGCAGTATCAAATAAATGAAATCCCGATTGGGATAGCAAGATACATGATTCACGGGCTTCCCGAAATCACCGCATATTTTATCACTGCTCTTGCCGGCGGAATCTTTGGCGCGGGAATAATAAGAAATGGGGTAATGGGCATAAAATTCCTGAGGGTTTTGGACAATGTGATAGTTCTTCTCTTCTTTTCAATCGTTCTGATAATTTTTGCCGGGCTGGTGGAAGTATATCTCACGCCGATGCTATTCAGCTGATTGGAAATCTTTATATAGAAATATCTTTTAGCCAAAACAAAGGATTAATTTTAATGGAAAACTCTGAAAGTGAAGTCATAGAAGCAAGAAAAAAGGAAATTGTTTCATTTTTGAAGCAAAAAAAAGAATGGTTAACTTATGTTTTTCTTGCATTCATTGTTTTCATAGGAGTTTTTATAAGAACAAGGAATATTCCCGGATTAAAAGATGTAACAACTGGAACATGGACTCTGGCTCCGGACTTGGATCCTTTTTTGTTTTTAAGATGGGCGGAATACATAGTTGAGCATGGAAAACTCATAGCAGTTGATTCCATGAGATATGTCCCGGTCGGATCCGACACGGCATTTGAAATGAAGCTTCTGTCATATATGATTGCATGGTTCTATCATTTCCTTGCTTTTTTCAACAAAGAGATTACAGTGACTTACGCAGCCATATGGTTTCCCGTTGTCATGTTCGGACTTACGACTATTGCTTTTTTTCTTTTCGCAAGAAAGATTTTTTACAATGAAAAAAAAGAAACTAAAAATATAATTGCCTTGATTGCGACGCTCATTTTTGTTCTTGTTCCTTCATTGATTCCAAGGACAATTGCCGGAATCCCTGAAAAAGAATCTGCGGCATTTTTCTTCATGTTCCTGGCATTCTATTTCTTCCTCACTGCGATGAATTCCGAGAAACTCAACAAAAAAATGGTTTTTGGAATTTTATCGGGGATTTCAACCGGACTTATGGCATTGGTTTGGGGGGGAGTAATTTACGCGTTCTTCGCAATTTCAATCACCACCGCATTGGCATTTATTCTCGGCAAAATAAAAAGGGATGAAGCCTTGGTTTACGGCTCCTGGCTTTTCACATCTTTTGCATTGATGATGCCATTCTCCACAAGATATACGTTTGATAATCTTATTGCATCAACTTCCACGGGATTTGCGATGGGAGTGTTTGCAATAATCTCCATGAGCCTGATTCTCATGAAAGTTGAAAAAATGGAAAACCTAAGAAAGAAAACCGGGATTTCAAAAGAGCTTTTTTTTGCAATAATTTCCGCATTTATTCTGATTGCGTTGGTAACCATTTTAATGGGTCCAAAAATAATTTTCGGGCAGATTATGGAAGTAAAAAATTCATTAATAAGCCCCCAGACGAGCCGTTTTGGCTTAACCGTTTCTGAAAACAAGCAGCCATATTTCATCAACGACTGGAAAGAAAATTTTGGCCCAACAGTAAAAGAAATTCCGCTTTTCTTCTGGCTTTTCTTCATAGGCTCAATTGCATTATTCAACAACATGATAGAAAAAATGAACAAAAAAGAAAGGATAGTTTTAACAACAAGCTATGGCACTTTTTTGGCTTGTCTTATTTTCAGCAAATACTCTTCCTCAAGCACGCTCAACGGAACAAGCGGGTTTAGCATTTTAGTTTATTTCTTTGGATGGCTGGCTTTCATGGGCGCTTTCGGATACTACTATTATCACAGGCACAAAAAAGAAGAATTCGCAGTGTTTAAGGAATTTAATTTTTCTTACATGCTTTATTTTATAATTTTGACCCTTGCAATAATTGGCGCCAGGGCAGGAATAAGGCTTGTAATGGTTTTAGGAGCGGTAAGCCCGATTGCAATATCATTCCTCATCGTAAAATCTTCAAAAAGATATCTTGCCGAAAAAGAAGACATGTCAAAATTCTTTTTCGGCGCGGTTGCTTTGCTCGTGATATTTTCGGCAATGTTTACAGGATGGACATATTATAAAAATGATGTTGCAACAGCATCAGTATATATCCCGAGCGCTTATAATGTCCAATGGCAAAATGCAATGTCTTGGGTTCGCGAAAACACGAATGAAAAAGCAGTATTCGCCCATTGGTGGGATTACGGATATTGGATTCAGAGCATAGGGAAAAGGGCAACCATACTTGACGGCGGAAACGGGATGGGGGCTTGGAATTATCTCATGGGAAGATTAATCTTAACCGGAACCGACGAAAAAAAAGCGCTTGAATTTCTTTATGCTCACAACGGAACCCATCTTCTTATTGATTCAACCGAAATAGGAAAATACACAGCATTTTCAAGCATAGGCTCGGATGAGAATTATGACAGAATTTCATACATACCGACGCTTTTAATGGATTCCCAGCAAACAAAAAAAACGGGCAATGACACAATTTATATTTATCCTGCGGGGTTCGGCGTTGATGGGGACATAATAATAAATGAAAATGGAAAAGAAACATTATTGCCAAGGAAGGTTGCCGGCGTTGGGGCGATTATATTGAAAACTGGCGAAAAAGAAATGGGACAGCCGGGAATCCTTTTTGTGCACAATGGAAAACAATATAATGAAAAATTGAGATATTTATATGCAGGCAACAGATTATACGATTTTGGCTCGGGAATAGATGCGGGAGTTTTTGTTTTCCCTAGCCTTGAAGTTGGAGCAAACGGACAGGGGCAGATAAATAATTTAGGGAGCATGTTTTATCTCAGCCCGAGGGTGATTCATTCAAATCTCGTCAATCTTTATTTATTTGGAAAAGAGTCCGATAATTTCAAATTTGTTCATACTGAAAGCAATCTTTTTGTGCGGCAAAATTTCAAAGACAAGGGAACGGATATCGGGGAATTTGTTTATTACCAGGGATTCCAAGGTCCGATAAAAATTTGGGAAATTAAATATCCGTCAGACATCAAATTTAACGAGGAATATCTGAAAACAGATTATGCTCCTGAATTGGATATCGCAAAGCCGGGGGAATACTGATGGAACCCCTGCTAATAATTCCTTTTCTCGTCAGTTTTTTTCTCACATTTTTTTTCATTCCCATTTGGATTAAAAAGGCGATGGAAAACGGATTTTTTGGAAGAGACATACACAAAGTTGAAATGAGAAATGTTGCAGAGGTTGGCGGAGTTTCAACACTTATAGGATTCGTCCTTGGAACGCTCATTTACATTTCAATAAAAACTTTTTATTTTGACACGACTGAGAACCTGATAGAAATTTTTGCGCTTCTAAATGTAGTATTGATTGTTTCATTCATCGGGCTTATTGACGACATTCTGGGATGGAAAATAGGATTGAACAAAAAGATAAGGATTTTCTTCCTGGTTTTTGCGTCAATTCCGCTCATTGTCATAAACGCGGGAGAATCAAGCATAATGGGAATTGGGCTTGGGCTTTTATACCCTTTATTTTTTATTCCTCTCGGAATAGTCGGGGCAAGCGCGACATATAATTTCCTTGCAGGATATAACGGGCTTGAAGCAGGACAGGGAATTTTAATTCTTTCAGGACTTGCTTTGGCAACATGGTTAAACGGAAATAGCTGGCTAAGCATGATTTCATTAATAATGGTCTTTTGCCTGATTGCGTTCTATATTTACAATAAATATCCATCTGAGATTTTTCCGGGAGATACGTTGACATATTCTGTCGGCGCATTGATTGCGTGCGTGGCAATACTCGGGAACATAGAAAAAATCGCAATTTTCTTTTTCATGCCGTATATAATTGAAACATTTTTGAAATTAAGGGGGAAATTGAAAAAAGAAAGCTTTGGCAAAGTCAACAGCGACGGAAGTTTGGATTTGCAATATGAAAAAATATACAGCCTTACCCATGCCGCAATCTACTTGCTTAAAAAAATAAAGCCGAGCGGAAAAGTCTATGAAAGGGATGTTGTTTATCTAATAAATTTCTTCCAGATTTTATTAATTGCCCTGGGATTTGTTTTATTTGGAAATGACTTAAGAACATGAAACTAAAAAAATATCTACCGGTTATCGGCATAGGAATTTTTGTCTACTTAATCTTCAAATTGGATATTTTTAATATAATTGGTGAAATTTTAAATGCGAAGGCAATATTTTTAGTTTTGGCATTTTCATGCGTCGTTTTATCTTTTTTCACATCGACTGCAAAATGGTTTGTTATAGCCAGAACTCAAAAAATTAGAATACCCTTCATGGAAGCCTTGAAAATAAACTTCATGAGCGGATTTTACGGGTTTGTAACACCATCTAGAATAGGAAGCATCATAAGAGTTGAATACTTAAAAAAATTCAATGAAGGCAGATTAGGAAAAGGCATAAGCAATTATGTTCTTGAAAAAATAATTGATTTGGGCTCCCTTTTGCTATTAGTGATAATTTCATCCATGATTTTTAAAAATGCTCTTTCCATTAGTTATATGTATTATGCGATAATCGGCTTTGCAGCCTTTACCTTTTTTATAATAGTTTTTAGCGATGAAAAAAGGAGCAAGGCATTATTAAGAATTTTTTATGTTAGATTTATTCCAAAAAGGATAAAAGACAAAATGAAAGACGGATTTTATTCATTTTATGAAGACATGCCCGAAAAGAAATATTTTCCATTATTTTTAGTTGTGGATATTTTCAATTGGATTGTTCTTTATTCCACTTTTTACTTTATAGGAATATCGGTCGGCATAAATATTTCATTTTTTTATTTTCTTTTATTTTTGCCAATCGTGACATTCGTCGGACAAATTCCGATAACAATAAACGGCTTGGGAACGAGAGAAGCAGCTATGATAAGCTTATTCGGACTTCTTGGCATCAGCGCGACAAAAATATTCTCCATGTCAATAATAAATCTCATCATCAATGGAATTCTCCCCGCAATAATCGGACTGATATTGATTATAATTCTGAAAGAGAATAATCAATCATAATGGGGCAGTATGACCTTTATTCGGGTTTTATATTTTCAAAAAACCCTTGATTGTATCAAATAGGCATTTATTCTTCTTGGCAAACATTATATAATTCTCAAGCAAATTTAACATTTTACTGCCGTGCTTTCTTTTTATAAATTGCGGGATATCTATCTTGTTTAAATTTGCAAATTCCCACGAATGAAAAACTAACATTAAATAATCGGAAGACATAAAGTTTATTTTTGTAAAAATCTTTTGATAGAATATTGGGAAATTTTTAAAGGCAAGCCAAAAAATAGGCAATCTTATGACTGGTAAAACAGAGGGAGATATTTCTATTAACTTGCCAATCTTATAGATTCCGATTGGTTTAAAGAAATTATTATATCTTCCAGGAAGGAATGTCGGGTGAATTGAGGAGTCGTAGATAAACCCCATATTTGGAAGCTCGCTTAAATGACTGATATTAAATCTTGGTGCTCTGTAGCCATTTATAGATTTTCCAATTATTTTTTCTTTTTCAAGCTTGGCCTCTTTTATTTGATTAATATTCTGGCTAAGCGAGGAATGATTGTATCCATGGCTTGCTATTTCATGCCCTTCTTTGTCCAACATTTTTAATAAAAATGGATATTCTTTTGCAAAATTTGCGGTTACAAAAAAAGTTGCCAAAATGTCATGTTCCCTTAACAAATTAATAATGTTCACAAGCCCTTCCCTTGAAATTTCGTACATTTTTTCTTTAGATATTTGGCAACCAAATTCCTTAGGCAAGTCAAATTCTTCAACATCAAAAGTTAGCAAAATTTTTTTCATTTTAAAAATCTAAGGATAAATAATCTCTTCAACATCCCAGGAAGATATTTCAATCGGAATGTGCTGAATTTTACATATTTTTCCAATGGAATATAAAATTCTATAATCTTAAATTGCGCTTTTTGAACTTTATACAAAAATTCTATGTCAAAATCAAAACCTCTGCAGATGAAATCTCTCTTGCTTATTCTTTCCCAAACTCTTTTTTTAAAAAATTTTGCTCCTGCCTGAGTATCGCTGACATTTAAATCAAATAAAATCTTGGAGACAATGCCTCCGCCGATGGAGATTATTCTTCTCAATAGGGAATCTTGAACCCTTAATTGTTTCTTAAGATATTTTGAAGCAATCACAACATCTCCCTCGTCCAGCAAATTTATCATTTTCATAATTTTATCCAAATCAAACGGGTTGTCCGCATCCAAAAAACCGATGACCTCATAATTGGAGTTATTGAATCCTTCCACTAAGGCATACCCCTTCCCTTTTTGGGGAATCTCCACCACTTTAACCTGAAATTTCTCCTTAAGCCCGTTGCAGATTTGGACAGTATTGTCACTGCAACCGTTGCAAACGGTTATTATTTCTATTCGGTTGACTTTTTTCGAAAAAAAAGAATAATACTCTTCCACAGACTTTCTTATAACTTTTTCACTATTATGAGCCGGAATTACCAAAGATAAATTAATCACCAATATTCTTTCTAACCGGCATATATAAAATTAATGTTAGATTAATCGTCATCTTTTATAAGTCCGATTTTTCTGCCAAAATAATCCATCAAGACATTAAATCCGTGTTTATATTCCGCCGGAAAAGCATGTCTTCCAACGTGCAATCTTATATGTTTTTTCAGAGCTTTTCTAAAACTTTTTTTGA
>CAYZEG010000018.1:0-9587 GCA_964477635.1 Candidatus Woesearchaeota archaeon
TGTTAAATGGCGAATCTGCCGAGAGGGCAAAAACCCGCGAGAGATATGAAATTCTGAAGAAACGCGTCAGCGAAAAATACTCGTTGTTATATGGCATTTAAATCTTGGCGATGCTGAAAACTGTTTTACCATCCAAGTTTTCCGTCCATCTTTTCTTCCGCATATTGAACATCGTCCAACATATGATAAGGAAATTCTTGCAAATATGCCTTAATGAGTTTTTCTTCAGGCAAACCCAATTGCTTAAATTCGCACCACGTTACCAAGTCCATGACATCTTCAAGCATTTTTATCTCCTATTTTATTACTATCAAAGCGGAAAAATATCTTGCAACATTTTAACCTCCATTTTGTTACCATCCATAAGGCCACAACATCTATTTTATAAAAATCCAAACTATTTAAACTTTTGCGATTGAAAACACGGTTTTCAACGCCACTATTATCGTCGCTGGCGTGAACATTGCAAGAAGCGCGGCGAAAACTGACCTTACCGCATCTCCTAATCCGATTCCAATAAGGCTTCCTGTGACGCCATCCATCCCAAATCTGCTTACTATGACCAAAACGGCGCCGGCCATCAAAAAAGTTTGGGATTCTTTTCCAGTCACATTCATTGAACCGACGATGATTCCCAGAACAATAAGTATTACATAAATTTGCCTGCTATATGTCACAAGCGCGGGTATGGGCAAGAAAGCGGCTGAAAGCCCTATTACAACTGCAAGTATGACTCCCGCCAAAAAAGCCCATGCCCCAAGAACATTCTCCCTCGATTTAAGCACCATCTTTATTGAGACAATGAAATATTCTTTAAATATCTTGCTTATAGTGCAGACGAATAAAATTTATAAATTAAAACTTTGTTAGTTAGAAATGAAAAAGAGCGTGATTGCGTTCTCGATGTTAATGCTGCTTGCAGCTTCAATGGTTTCAGCGACGGACACAATGATAAAAATCAAAACACTGCCAGACCACGATGTTGATGTGTACGCCTTAAGAGTCGGGGAAACTTACAATCTGATAGAAAGTTTCCATAAAAAATCAGATTCAAACGGAAGTGTTTCCGTGGTTCTGTCGACGGAAGAGGAGAAATTTAATCTGAAAGTTGGCGTAAGAAAGGACAACACTATGATAGTTTCCAAGAAATTCAATCAAACTTACACTTCAGGAGAAACTGCGGCGGTTGAAATTTATCCGCAATGGTATTTGGAACAGCTTGCGATTGAGCAGAGCGGAAATTTTGCCGACGGCGATAATTCTTCCGCTGAGACGCTTGAAGTTGCAAATGAAAGTGAAAATGAAACAGTTGACGACGCGTCCGCCCTGAATAAAACGGAAGAAAAATCCTCCGATTCAAATGCGATTACGGGATTTTTCACGTCAATAAAAGAAGGCGTTTCGGGCAAGGCAAAATACATCATCGTCTTTATGATTGTCGTCGGAGTTTTCTATGCGGGCTTTTCCATCTGGAGAAAGGGAAGTCGTGCGAGGACATCGTCAAGCAATGCGCATATTTTGGAAAGTGCGGAGCAGAAAATAAAAGAGCTTCAAGAACAGCTGAGCAAGCTTAAAGAAAAATAACTGATTGTTAAACGCTCGCCGTTCGGCTCGCTCTCATTTCCAGCTTTGCCGAAGATTAATTGCTGCGAACCAAACTTGGTTCAGGTTTTCCGCTGAAAAGAAAATTATTAACAAAAAGAAATTTCATAATGAGTTAATCATAACGCTCAATTTCGGATTTCGCATTATCACTCTGTTTTTTTGGATTATATAAATTCCTCACTTTTCCTATTATTATATGGATTTTAGGGGGTTTTGCAAAGGGGTTTTACTTCTTCCCGATGTTTTATTTCTTGACGATGCGTATGGGAATCGCTATGGGAATCGCTTGGGATTTGTTTGGCGAAAAACCGCTGTTCCAAAATATCTTTTTGAAAATAGAAATATTTATAAACGGATGTAACTGCGGAATGATTACAAATGAAAAACAAAACATTCGCATTGTTTGCATTGAGCATAGTTTTCTTGGCTCTAGTCGTCGGTGCGGTAAGTGCTGCTGGAAGTTTCACAAGTTCTAGTGTTGTAATACCTTTTTCAGTTGCTCAAGATGTTGGAACTTTTACAATTACTTTTAATTTAAACAACAGTGCACAATCTGAGAATGTTGATTGGTTAGCTTCAGTATTTGATAATGGTAATGGAAATGCAGTTTTTACTTCCTTTTCTCCATTAGTCATAGCAGATGGTTCAGTAACACCAGTTCAAGTGCCTGCATCAGTTGTGATAACATTTAATAAAACATTTACTGGAATAATATCTGGAACGGTTTCTGCAGTTTCATTGGGGGCTGGAGCGGATGTTTCTTTCCCATTCTCAGTAACAATCACACCAACAACTTTGCCTTCAGAGGTATTCTCGTGTATAACTACACATGATGCATTGGCAACTAATCTTAAAGACAATCTTGATGTCTCAATCGACGACATAACTGTTGACGAAGGGTTCGGCGGAGAAGATGAAGACTTTGAATGGTTCCCTCTTGACACAATAACTATTGATGTTGATGTTGATAACAACGGACCAAAAGACATTGACAATGTTGCTCTTGGATGGGGATTATATGATAAGACATCTCAAAAATGGGTAATCGATGATGAAGAATCGGATTTCGACCTTAACGACGATGATACTGAATCAAAATCGCTTACATTCAAACTTGATGAAGATGTGGATGAATTTGACAGCTCTCATGATTATGTTTTCTACACATGGGCTAACGGAGAAGACAACGAAGCAATAGACCCTGCGCTTGATGCGACTTGCGACTACGCCTTCCAAGATGTAGAAATGCAAATTGAAGAATTTGTAATACTTGATGATGTTCAATACCCTGATGTAGCTCAATGTACGGAAGAAGTTACAATCACTGGCGATGTATGGAACCTTGACGACAGCGACCAAGATGATGTTTATGTTCTGGTAACAAATGTTGCTCTTGGATTGAAAGAACAAAGAATGGAAGTCGGAGATGTTGATTCACTTGAAAACACGCCTTTTGAATTCATGTTCAAAGTTCCAGAAGGACTTGACGAAAAAACATACCCAATAATGTTTGATGTTTACGATGACCACGATGATATTTACGAAAACTCTTTCAACGAGGAATCTTCATTTATGGTTCCTCTAACTGTTAAGGGAAACTGCGGAGCGGTTTCTGGAAGCGCGACAGTTTCAGCGACGCTTGAATCCGGCAAAAAGGCTGGAGACGCAATGGTTGTTAAAACAACCGTTACAAACAAGGGAACAAAAGCCGCAACATTCATGGTTAATGCGGCAGGTTACTCTGAATGGGCATCTGCTGCAAGCGTAAGCGAAGATTCATTCACGCTTGAGGCTGGAAAATCAAAGGATGTTACAATCACACTTCAAACAAAAGCCGATGCAAAGGGAGAGCAAACATTCAATGTTGAAGTTCTTTCAGGAAATGAGATTGTAACCACGCAACCGGTTGCGGTAATGGTTGAAGGAAAGTCGGCGGGATTCCTTTCAGCAATAACTGGAAATGTAACTGGTGACGGAAAATCATTGTGGATAATCGGAGCATTGAATGTTCTTTTGGTATTCGCAATAATCGTAATCGCGATAAGATTCTTGTTCAGAAAATAATTTTTTTGACTTATAACTTAAAAAATGGCACGAGATCATGAACCAACTGTTGATAGAAGATTAATTGCACATTTACCTGTTTTGGATTCATCGGATTTAGAGAGAGAATGTCGAACTGCTGAAAGAGCAGAGGTTTATCATTTTGTGGTCTATGGTCCAACTTATCTAGAAATGCTTTATGTCTTTGGTGTTGATAGTAAGAACGGGGATTTATTATATATGAAAGAATTTGCAGATTCGAACCCGTTTAATCACCGCCTCGGAAGCTATTTTAATCATCATCCAAAAAACGGAGAATTAAAAGCTGAAGCGAAAGGATTCAAGAGAATGCCTTTGACAAATGTCGCTAGTTATAAAAAATTACATTAATCAATTAATCTCACTATTTAAAATGAAAAACCTAACAGAAGCACTTTTGGTTGGAACAATTTCTGCTTTAGTGGGATGTTCAGCCAACTCACAAATAGAAGTGCTTACAAAAAATTACAAATGCCCCGATAATCAAGAACTAAAACGAGAAAAGGAGAAAGTAATTTATTATAAAGGTGAATTATGGACTCTGACTTGTTATATCTGCGTTCCTAAAGAATAAAAATGAAAAACTTGGCGAAAGCATTTTGATTATAGGTAATTTTATCTATCTGCCAAATTATTATCCCGCCCACCCGCCCTGAAGAAGCAGAGTTGATAACTTGAACTCGTCGATTACAACTAAATTAAAACTCCATGCGATAAATCTTTTCTTATTATCAATCTTTTTTCAGCGAAGAAATCTGGCAAAGCCGATTTCACAGCAGCTAATAAGCGAGCCGAACGGCGAGCGTGTTTTATCTTTTATGAATAATCATCTCCCAAAAATTCTTCTGTAGATTTTTTCTCCAAATCTATTTTCCTTTTCGTGCATTACGACAAACATCCCAATAACATATCCAATTAATCCGCCCGCAATTACATCGCTCATAAAATGCAACCCAAAATAAACCCTCGAGAATGCGACGAGAACGGCAAAAATTATCCAGGCATATTTGAATTTTGGAAATTCTTTTGAGAGAATTGGAATTGCGCAAAATACGAGCACCGCTTGGAACGAAGGAAATGCAAAATTCCATGTCGAGTGGCTGTTGCTCATTAAAACGGGAAGAGTCGAAACAACATCTTGTAGATATGGCCTCATTCTTTGAACTGAAATTTTCAGCAAAAAACCTACGACAACGGACAAAAATAAAGTCAGCCAAAGCGGAGCAATCCATCTTCTTTTGTTTTCATTCCATAAAAAAAAGCTTGTAAGCAAAAAGAAGATTATTATTTCCGAGCTCCAAAAAGTCAGCCCGAGAAAAAAATTGTCAAGTTGCCCGATTCTTATCGTTGAAACGGCTTTTGAAATAATGGAATCAAACTGCAAGCTTGCAAATATCGCCGCAATTGCAAGAACAAGCAAAAAAATTCCCCTTTTATTCTTCATGTAAATTTCACTAAACTCAAACTATTTAAATATATTTTTGCACCATAGTTTATGAATAAAATTCACGGGCAATTTTCAGGCATTGTTGCAAGATATTTGATTCTCATTGCAGTTTCCTTTCCAAGCCTGTGGATTTTTTATTTTGTCTTTACTCCGTTAACTGTGTATCCTGTATTTTACCTTCTTGGAATTTTTTTTGACGCGATTTTGATTAAGAATGTCATAATCATCAACAATCAAGTTCCGATTGAGCTTATCCGCGCATGCATTGCCGGCTCGGCGTATTATCTTCTTCTTGTTTTGAACCTCTCGCTTCCTAAAATTAAAATAAGGCAAAGAATAAAAATGATTGTCATGTCATTCGCGGCGCTTCTTTTGGTGAACATATTGAGAATAGTTTTGCTAAGCTTCATTTTCCTGGAAAGCTTCACAATATTTATTGCGGCCCATCAATTCCTGTGGTATTTCATGAGCACGATTTTTGTCGTCGCCATATGGTTTTCAGAAGTCAAATTCTTCAAGATAAAAGAAATTCCATTCTACTCTGATTTGAAATTCTTGCATAAACATTCTTTTCTAAATTAAAATGATTGAATTTTTTCCAATAGATTTTATTCTGCACATTGATGAGTATCTCGGAGCAATAATTCAAAATTACGGACTACTTTCATATCTAATTCTATTTATTATAATATTGTGCGAAACAGGATTGGTCATAGCTCCGCTTTTGCCGGGAGATTCTTTGCTGTTTATCACCGGGACTTTCGCCGCTGCCGGCTTTTTGAATGTTTTTTATTTATTTATCATTCTTGCTATGGCTGCAATTTTAGGGGATAATCTGAATTATTTTGTTGGAAATTATCTCGGAGGAAAATTAATTGGGAGAAAATGGATAAGAAAGGAATATATTGAAAGAACGCATGGATTTTTTGAAAAACACGGAAATAAAACAATTGTTCTGGCAAGATTTCTTCCAATAATAAGGACATTTGCGCCATTCGTCGCCGGCGTTGGAAAAATGCATTACCCAAAATTTTTGTTCTATAATATTTTTGGCGGAATTCTTTGGGTTTCAATTTTCCTATTCGCAGGATTTTTCTTTGGAGGAATTCCAGTCGTGGAGAAAAACCTCAACTACGTTATTTTCGGAATAGTTTTTGCATCTTTAATTCCAATAATGTATGAATTTTTAAAAAGAAGAATCAAGAGTTAATTTTATCCCCGCCCGCCCGCCCCACAGAAGCCAAGTATTAACTGTAAATCCTAAATTGCGTTTTAGAATTATCTATTTATTTTTCTTTGTTAATAATTTTTCCATCGGCGGAGCCGAGCGATTTCGCGAGAAAATAATTGCGAAGCGAAAAATAAAAATCCGAGCGGCTTCTTAATAATTAACTTTTTCTTTTGCATAGGCAAATGTTTCTATCATAAATTTTTCAGTGACTTTTATAACTTCGCAATTATTTACGGTCAATTCATAGCAAGAAGGTCCGTATTGTTTGATTTTATTTTCAGTCCCGTTTATTACATTAAGGTACATGTATTCTCCAGATGGACTGCACTTAAGCGACTCGTTTTTCATCATATTAGTTCCAAATCTTTCGTAAAGCCTTCTTAAATTTTCTACTGCAATATAAACGTCTCCCGAATTGCAGATAAAATTATCCGTTGAGTCTATGACCAAATCTTTTTTAGGCGCGATGTTTCCTGAAAATATGACATCATTTTTCCGAGGGTCGTTTCTAAGATAAAAATTGTAAGTTGCCTTTGTTCCATTGTAGTCTACCGGCAGGCTTGTTTTATAAGGGGCAATGCCTCCGTTGTCATTAACAACAGAATATCCGACGCCTTTAAATTCAAAATTTTTTGAGCTGTTTATCAGAAAATAAGTCGCTAAAAAAACCAGCATTAAAATTCCAAGCGCTATCAATACATTTCTAAGAAGCCTGTTCTCATTTGTTATTTGATTTTTATTGGGTTTTTGTTCAACAATTTCTTTTCCCTTGGCTTCAATAATCTTCTCCTTTCCATCTTTTTCAACGTCAAAATATTCCACAACGTCTTCTTTTTTTTGGCTCTCTTGATGCGGACTGGCAACCAGCTTTTTTTTTGGCTCAACTTTGTCGGCTTTTTTCTTTCTTGGCATTTTCAAAACTATGATTGAAGGTTTATAACTTTTATTGTATTTCTAAATGGACTTTTTTGTTTTTCATTTTTCCTCGGGGGCAATGCGCCGATGCTAAATCTGTCAGGATTTACTTTGTTTTTGGGGTGTCCCCTCGCTTCTAATCTCCAATATTTGGAATAGAAATTCATCGGTCAATTTTACCAATTCACTTTCTCCGCCTTCAATATAAGCGCAGTTTTCTTTTTGATAAATTCTGCTTTGATTTTTCAGGGGGTTTTGCAAAGGGGAACTTTCTGTTCCCCCTGCTATTATTATTGTATTATCTCCGCATTTTTCGTTGTCAGTGATGATTATTCCGTTGACGAATGGAGCAAGATTTGTCCTCAATTCAGATTCTGAAGCGAGGTTTTGCGTTTTTATGAAAAGCGGTTTATTCTTGTAGCTTTCAAGATTATTCAGGCTGGAATTTGTCATTTCAACTTGATTCGGATTGTATCTAAAAATAAAATTTGTCCCATCTTTGTTTAATATCCAATATCCATTTTGGGGCGTAAATTTAAATCCGTTGTAGTTTATTGAGTTTGCTTCCGGGTTTGTCGGCGTGTCTGGATTTGATAGAAAAGCGTACTCTGCGACGCTGAAAAACATTATGAAAACAAGGAAAAATCCAAGAATCATTCTATTCCTCTTTGCTTTTCTTTCATCGGCTTCTCTGGATGTTATTTTTCTCATTTTCTAATTAATTTTACTTATTTTTTATAAATATCTTTTCTGTGCCCAAGTTCTATGATATAGATTATTTTCTTATCATTTTTAATGTCTAGAATAATTCTGTGCTCTCCGACCCTTAAAATAAAATATTTTGTTCCCTCTTTTCTTTTTATGTGATGAAACGGATTTATTTTTATTCTTTCAAAAACGGAATTAATTCTGCATAAAAAATCTTGTGGAAACTTATTTAATTGTTTTTTTGCTTTGTCCGAGGTGACAATCTCATACATCTAATTTAACCTAAATTCTTTTTTAATGTCTTCCCATTTGTGCGTTCTTCCCTCTCTTATGTCCCTTTCTGATTCCTCAATATTTTTTTTGGTTTCGTCCGAAAATTCCAATCTGTCTTCAATCAAATCCCAGATTATCTCCTCATAACTCTCTTTATTGTGAATTTTCATCATCTTCAATTTTTCAAGAAGTTCTTTGCTAACTTGTATGCTTGTGTCCATAGCAAGTTATAGAGTTGCCATATATTTAAATCTTTTGAATTTATAGGGCATTCGCCAAGAGATAAAAAAAGAAAGAAAAAAAGAAATAAAAATTAAACTTTCACTTAAGCCGTTGTTTCAGTTGTCTGAAGTTCCGCACTTGTTGATGTTGTTCCTTTATACTTTTTGCCGGCAGTTGTGTCAACTGTCTGCGTTCTTAAGTATTTGGCAGCATTAACCGTGTCAGCTGCATCATAACCTGCGACTAGCAATGCAATCTTTCCTGTTGTGTATGCGTCGCCGAAGCTTTGTATCAGGAATTGTCCTGAACCCACTCCGGTTGAATCCATCCAAGCAGAACCGCATCCAGCATCTACAAGATTAGCAGCTACGCTGTTTATACAGCTTCCACCAACTACGACCAAGTTCTTTGAACTTACTGAGGATACCTCAGAGTCCTTTACAAGAACGTCGCCAAGTTGTGTAGCACCTCCGCTCACTCCGCCGGCTGTTATAGCCGCGTCAGAAGCAGCAATGTATATTTCTGCATAAACTTGTTCATCAGGATAGCTGATTTTAGCAGTTGATTGGTCAGTTTCAGACGAATCTATGCTCACGATTGAGCCCCAATAGTCAATCTGCTTAGAGATATCATTATCACTTTTCAATGTTGCTTCCCAATTCGTGGAATCATTAGTCCATGTGTCTAAAACATCACCAACTCCAAGTCCGTCGTCAGAACTTCCACCTGTTTCAAGTGTTAGAACCAATGCTTGGAACACATTATTCTTGTCTTCCTCTTCCCATACTATCAAAGCAGGTTGATTAATCTCTGCGCCTCCCGGTGTTTTAAGTGTTATTTTTACCGAGTTGTTTAAACCAGTATTGTTAAGGGCATAAACCAATTTACCCATTTGTATAAGGGTTCCGTTTGTATGTGCAATTGCTGAACCGCCCAGCATAGAGAATACTGTACCATCTGCGGTAAAATTCCACACATATCCACCTTGAGTTGGATCTGTTCCATGATCTACTGTGACAGTTTCATAACCATCCCCATCGGGGAAAAGCAATGCCGAAACATTAAACGCGGTAAGATTACCTACTTGAGTATCGTTCTCATCAC
>CAYZEG010000019.1:0-9509 GCA_964477635.1 Candidatus Woesearchaeota archaeon
TTATCCGCGTCACTCGTTTCCCTCATCTAAATTCGGTAAAGAGCTAATCGGACTTGAAAATCTGAAGCAAAAAATCTTATTTAAAGGTTATTATCCGCTTTTAACAGCAGCATCTGTTTAAATTTATAATCTAAATTAATTCGGCTCGCATTCTGCTCACTATTAACAAATGATGATAATCCTAAAACATATTTTGGATTCACGATTAGCACTCTGCTTCTTAAGGGCGGGTGGGCAGGGACAAATTTGCATCTTTAACTTTTCTTTTTTGAATTTGACAATTTAAATTTCTGTTTAATAAGTCAAGGCAGATTCAGAATTTTTAAACAACGCCGACCAATTCTAAAAACTTATAAACTCGCTCTTTAATTTATTAAAATGGACAATTACGAAAAACTTCTTGAAGAAGCATATTCCAAAGTGAAACCGCATGAAAGCGGAACTGGAGAAAGGTTTGATATCCCGAAAATTGAGGGGCATGTTGAAGGAAGAAAAACAATTCTTACAAATTTCTTCCAGATTGCAGAACGCTTGAGAAGAAGCCCGGAGCATTTTCAAAAGTTTATTCTGAAAGAGCTTGCCGCTTCCGGGCAAAGAGAAGGAGACAGAATGATTTTAAACATAAAAATTCCCAGCGTAAAAATAAATGAAAAAATTCAGCAATATGCAAAAGAGTTTGTGATTTGCAGGGAATGTGGAAAACCGGATACGGAGTTGATTAAAGAGGACAGATTGCTGTTCATAAAATGCCTCGGTTGCGGCGCGAAGCATAGCGTAAGAAGTAAAATTTAAATTGACATTGCTTCGTCAAGAAGCCAAAGCAAAGCAAAATTTAACGCCTCTTTGAATTGCGCCTGATTAAAATAGTTATTATCATTATAAGAACAATTACAATAACAATTATGGTATAATAACTGGCTATCCCTGGAGAAAGTTCCAATACTCTAAAAGTGTCCTCTGCAACGGCTATTTTTCCATCATCATAAGTTATTTCCACATAAAGCTTGTACAACCCCGGGAGGATATCCCTCGGCAAATCCATTGAAGCCTTGAATTTGCCATCCTCTTTAATTGCCCGCGTTTCCCGCACTTCTGCAATGAATTTATTATTTTCACTTGTGATTGTATATCTGAAAAAAACATCAAGCTGTTCAATTTTTCCCTTATTGGAAAGTTCAACGTCAAAATCAAGCGCCGAACCTTTAAAATTTTTTGTCAACGGGAATATCTTGTTTGTAACTGGAATATCCACGAAGATATCAAACAAGGGTCCTGAAAATCCTTCAAAAATACAGGAAGTGTCTTGCGCGGGAATTCCCACATTTCCAGTGCATGTTCCCTTGTTAATGCAAAGCCGGTTTTGGATTTCATTTTCAGGGCAAGGAGATGGATACCATTCGGTGCAAATCCAATTATAAGTGCAAGCTCTGCTGCCTCCTCCCCCTCCTCCGCTTGTTGTGCTTCCGGAAGAAGGCGTTTCAGCGCTTGGAGTGGTTGTTGTTGAAGATGAAGAAGGAGGCAATGAGCCGGCGCTCGCGCTATAACTTGCGCTTGTTGCATTTGCGCTTGGCTGTTGATATCCTGAATTAGACACGGCAGAATAACTTAACGATTCCGCCGCGCTGCTCGCCAAACCGGCGCTTGAAGAGCTTACAGAATAATCCGCGGATTCCGCAGTAAATAAAGAGGTAAAATAAATCGGCAAAAATAGCAAAATGAAGCAAGCAACTATCAAAATAAATATCGCCAAAAATAATCTTTCAGATTTTATTTTCATCTTCCATTATAAAAATTCTCCTGAATTTTTATTATACAAAATATTTTTCATTTTAGTTTTTCATTTATTGATTTCCAAATGCCAACACTGAAATTATTTGTGAATTTGCTGCTGCGGCAGATTGAGCTGCCCCAACAATCCCTGCCTGGCTTTGATTTCTTGCTTCTATTCTTATCCATTGACAAGTATTTGTTGCATCAAAATTGCATGAGCCAACAACAGAATAATTAGAATCTGCAAAATTTCTATCCCAATAAGCTTGATAAACACCTGTGGCAGTTCTATCGACACATTCAACATTAAATGAATCTCTTATTAAACATGAGGCTGTAGTGCAACTTCCACTTGTTCCTGAACAACTTGCTCCGTTAAAATTTACCCAAGCCTTTGGTAATGCTTCGGCATAAGTGGTGTTTGCCTCGGGAGTTGCTCCCCCAGTTGTTCCTGTTATTGTCAAATTTCCAGTAACATTCAAATTTCCAGCAAACAAACCATTCCCAACTACATGTAATATTGACAGCGGACTCGCCGTACCTATCCCGACATTCAATGTTGCATCTTGAACGAACAAATTTGTTCCGACATTTCTCCAAAATCCAAGACCTGCCCAATCGCTGCCATTATAAAACATAGGGGCATTTAAGGAGGAATTAAAGAAAATCGTTCCTTGATTTGCCGTCGTAGGATCTAAACTGGGAATTAAATTCAAAATTTTGGTTATGTTAATTCCAAAGAAGGTAAAATTGGATTGCTGGTTAATATCTTCTCCGCCAATATCTCCGAGGGGCGAATAAAACAGCTGGCGATCCGTTGAACTTCCATTAAGACTTGTAAAGTTTAAATCTTCGCCGTTGATTTTATAATTTTTATAATAAGCTTTGCCGAATTGCAATGGCAGCGGATTTGATGAATTCTCCCCAAGAATAATGTTCCATGAGCCGTTTATGATTGCATTAGTGAAATTTTCAGAATAAATTAAAGTCCCGTCGGAAGCGGCATCCCAAATTTCAACTGTGATGGTTCCGGTAGTCAACGCATCGCCCGTGCTCTTGTCTTTAACATCTGCGCCTTGGTCAGAAAGGGTAACATTTAGAGAAGCTAAAATCAGCCCTGCAAACAAAATAATCAACAATAAATAAAACACGCCCTTTTTCATTTTAAAGTAAGAATAATAATGTTTAATAAGTTTTTGCGAGAAGCAAGATATAAAATATCTTCTCCAATTCGCCAAGGCAAATTTGGGCAAATCTGGTTCACAAGAAACTTTATAAAAGAATTTTTGCTAGTAGTTAAAATCTCGAAAGGAGGTAAAATGGCTAAAGAAACTATTGAATTTTATGACGTAAAGAGCAAGGATAAGTTCAAAACGGCCGACTATAAAATAGTAGTCAAGGGCGGAAGGTCCTTCGCAGTCACAAAATCAAAATCTGGCTCCCACGAATGCTGGAGAATTGTATCAAAAGATTTTGCTGCAAAGAACAAGTAATCGCAGGAAAGTTTGATGGAAGGCGATTTTGCGGGCAAGATTGACTGCTCCGTGAGAGAATTAGTCAAAGCGCTTCGCCAATATAGAAAATGATAATTAAAAAACTTCGGCGGCATTTAATCGGTTGTATCTTGGCGAGGGCAAATTTAATAAACAAAATTTACAACAAGTTGGAGCATGTTCCTTAAGATTCATCAGTCCTATAGAAATGTCGTTGCGGTCTGCGACTCCGATTTGATTGGAAAAATATTTGAAGAGGGAAATTTTCGGATGGAAGTCAAGGAAAATTTTTTCAAGGGGGAGGAAGTTCCGGAGTCCAAGGCGATTTTTATGATGAAGAAAATGTCCATGGAGGATGCGACATTCAACATAGTTGGCGAGAAAGCCGTTGATGCCGCAATAAAAGCGGAGATTATTTCTGAAAATTCGATTGGAGAAGTTCAGGGAGTTCCGTTCGCACTCGTGCTTGAGTAAAGCATGGACCAAAATTAAAAAAATTTTTCCTTGTGCGCGGCTAATTTCTAAACAGGGCTTCTAAAATTTTTTCGTTTTTAAGTATCTGTTCAAAATTAACATGAACTCTTTTTCCATCAAATAACGCCCCATTCTCCTGAATTCTTTTTTTAAAATCATCATAATAATTTCTGCAGTTGTCACATTTCATAAGATGGGTGTAAGCCTGAATTATATGTTCTTTCTCGGCCGAAGTCATTAAATGTTCAGTGGAAATAAGTCCAAAATAAATCGAAATATCCTCGTTGTCAAGTTCGCACGCATACGGCATTAATAGTAAATCCCTTTGAAATATTTAAATTTTCTCATCCCAACTTTTAAAAATAGCTTTTTCATCCAATGAGCATGGTAGAAGACCTTGATGAAAATGATTTTAAAGATATAACTCCTGTTGAAGATGGTGGCTCTAACAAAGAGGAAGAGGAAAAAGTCGGGAGAGTAAAACTCCCAAGAGGAGAAGAAGTTCTTGGAATAATTGAGCAAAGGCTTGGGGGAAATAAAATGATGGTTAATTGTCTCGACGGAAAACAAAGAAATTGCCGTGTTCCAGGAAGATTGAAAAGAAAACTATGGCTTCGCCCAAACGACGTCGTTTTAATAGAGCCGTGGGAGCTTGATAAAAACAGGGGAGATGTAATTTTCAAGTACCGCGACAATCAAATTGAATGGCTCAAGAAAAACGGGTATTTGAAAGCTGAAAAAGGTGGATTCTGATTGCAATATTGGGCATAGCACGGGATTTTTATTCACAGATGAGAAAAGGTGCAAAATCCTGTCTGAATTAAGAAATCTTGAGAATGCGGGAAAGTATTTGGATGATATTGGATATTGGAAAAATCTCGCATTAAAACTTGGTTTCGGCGAATTATATGAACGCGAGAAATATAAAACTGCAATCCTTGCGCTGAAAACACAAAAAGCGAAGGACATTTCTTCAAAACTCTAATCAAAAGCCTTTTAACATTCCATTTATTCTTTTTTACATGAAAAAAATAATTTCAGAAAAACTTCCAAGAATCATCAAGAACAGAAAAAAATTAGAAGATGCGCTGAATGTAAAAATCACTAATCGTGGAAAGGAAGTTTTCATAGAAGGAGATTCGCTTGAAGAATATGTTGCCGAAAAAGTTCTTGACGCGTTAGAGTTGGGTTTCCCGTTGGAAATTGCATTGTTAATAAAAGAAGAGGATGCGATTCTTGAAGTGATAAACATTAAAGATTATACAAAGAGAAAAGACTTGGCGAGCATAAGGGCAAGAATAATTGGGAAGGAAGGAAAAACTCTGAGAACATTAACCAATTTGACAAATTGCAATTTTGAGGTCAAGGATAATCTCGTGGGCATAATTGGAGATGCCGAAGACATTGAAACCGCTCAAAACGCATTGATATCATTGATACAAGGTTCAAAACAGGCGAATGTTTACGGCTATCTTGAAAAGCACCAAAGCAAGGCAATTATCGATTTGGGGCTGAAGGAAAAAGAATAATCACGTCCAGGCTAAAATCAAGAGATTTTACCACGTTCATTTTACTTCATAAAACGTCCGATGGAGGACTCGAACCTCCGACCCCATGATTTCCGCTCTTCTCCTTAAAAGGAGGTTGATTGTCCAGAACCTTGGTTCCTTGCATTTAACAGTCATGTGCTCTACCTGCTGAGCTAATCGGACTTTATCCGCGTCACTCGTTTCCCTCATCTAAATTCGGTAAAGAGCTAATCGGACTTGAAAATCTGAAGCAAAAAATCTTATTTAAAGGTTATTATCCGCTTTTAACAGCAGCATCTGTTTAAATTTATAATCTAAATTAATTCGGCTCGCATTCTGCTCACTATTAACAAATGATGATAATCCTAAAACATATTTTGGATTCACGATTAGCACTCTGCTTCTTAAGGGCGGGTGGGCAGGGACAAATTTGCATCTTTAACTTTTCTTTTTTGAATTTGACAATTTAAATTTCTGTTTAATAAGTCAAGGCAGATTCAGAATTTTTAAAAAAAGCCTATCCGTTTTTAAATTCACTAAAATCCAACGCAGCAGAGTTTATGCAGTATCTTTTTCCCGTCGGGCAAGATTTTGTTTTAGTTTCTTCAAAGACGTGTCCAAGATGGCTTCCGCATTTGGAGCAAACAACCTCAGTTCTTGGAATCACAAGAGAAAAGTCCTTTTTTAATTTCACGCTTCCTTTAATAGCATCATAAAAACTTGGCCATCCAGTCCCAGAATCAAATTTCTTTTCAGAATTAAAAATTTTATTTCCACAGGCGCCGCAAAGATATGCGCCTTTTTTCTTATTATAAAGAAGATGTCCTGAAAAAGGCCTTTCTGTTCCTTTTCCCCTTAGCACGAAATATTTTTCGGGGGAAAGTTTGTCTCTCCATTCATCATCGGTTTTTGGCATCTTTTTCATCAATATAATAAAATTAATCAATTAATAAAATTTTTTAACCGACATTTTACATAAATATATATGAAAAAAACAAAAGTTTTTGTGGCAATGTCCGGAGGCGTGGATTCCTCTGTTGCTGCCTTGTTAATGAAAAATAAAGGCTATGAAGTAATCGGAATTTTCATGAAAAATTGGAGCGATTCAAAAAACGAATTCGGAGAATGCTCATGGAAGGATGAAAGAAGAATGGCGATAAAAATTTGTTCCAAGCTTGGCATTCCATTGCTAAATATTGATTCGGAAAAACAATATAAAAAAGAAGTTATTGAAAAAATGTTTTCAGATTATAAAAAAGGAATAACGCCCAATCCGGACATATATTGCAACAAAAAAATAAAATTCCCAGTTCTGCTTAAAATGGCAAAAAAAATCGGCGCGAGATATCTTGTGACGGGGCATTATTCAAGAATAAAAAAACGCATGACAAATTTTGAATTACTTCGCGCAAAAGATGAATCAAAAGACCAAAGTTATTTTCTTTACACTCTGAAGCAAGACGAACTGAAAAATCTTTTATTTCCAATAGGAGATTACACGAAAAAACAGATTCGTGAAATTGCGAAGAAAAATCACCTGGAAAATTGGGATAAAAAATCAACCGTCGGAATTTGTTTTGTCGGAAAAGTCAATCTTAAAAAATTTCTTCAAAAAAAGATAAAACCTAGGAAGGGAAAAATTTTAAATCCGGACGGAAAAATCATTGGAGAGCACGACGGAATTTATTATTACACGATAGGACAAAGGATAGGTTCAAGATACGGAATAGAAATTTCAAAAAAAGACGATGACAAAAATTTTATAAAAAGATGGTATGTCGCAAGAAAAGACGCCAAAAAAAATATAATCGTCGCCGCTCCGGAAGGGCACCCGCTTCTTTATCGAAAAGAAATTTTTGTGAAAAATGTTCATTTGATAAACCAAGATTTAATGATTGCATTAAAAAAAACTTTCCGCCGGGCGGGTGGGCTGGGAAGCAAGACAAGATTTCCAAAAATCTATGCAAGAATTCGCCAAGTCGGGGAACTGCTTCCTTGCAAAATTGTTTTTGGAAAGAAAATAAAAGTTGTTCTTAAAAAAGCAATTACAGGCGTTTCGGAAGGACAAGCAATTGTTCTCTACAATGGGAAAAAAGTTCTCGGCGGCGGAGAAATTTACTTCAGATAACATGCCGGCGACACAACATAAATTTTTATAAATAAAAGATTGCATTTTAAAATATGAACTTGGTAACCGCATTGCAATTAATTAGTGCAAAAGACAAAGATGGCATTTCTGTAATTGCTGAAAAAGGGGCAAACATAAATTTTAACTCTGATTCTGTTGTAAGAATAACTATCAAAGAAGAATATAGAACGGCAGAAAATAATGAGACATCTGGAAAAATTACCGGAATTTCGCGGGACGGCATAACATTAAATGAAAAAAATTTAGTGCCTTACGGAAAAATTAAGGAAATAAGAATTACTGCGCAAAATTACAGCTGATATTACATTAATAATTATTTTAAACAATTCTCTGTCTATTTTTTCTGCCCAATTTACGCCAAAAATCCCGGAGCCATGTAGCACATGAAGTTTACGTCGGAGAAATTTTTTTTGCCTTTCGGTTCATATCCGCGTCTTGCATTTTTTAGAACAAACCCGGTATCAAAAGCTCCTTGTCCGATATGCTTTTCTATAATTGGCTTATGATTCGGCGTAAAAGTTGGAGCATATTCTATCTTCCAAAAATTTTCAGATTTAATTTCTTCCTTTGAGCGTTCAATTATTCCGGAAAATATAGATGGCCCGCTATAATTTTTTTCACGATATTTTTCAAGAACCGTGACATCAACAAAAACAAGAACATTTGAATCTGAATTTCTTGGTTTCCATAATCCGCCAGCAGTTAATTCATGATAATTTCCAATCTGAGAACAAACATATCGAGTCATATCTTTGAATCCGATTAAGTTGGATGGGAGCATTTCAACTTTCAATGAGATAGTTTCCAAAATTCCAACTGGCTTTTCATTGACATAAGCGCCAATAAACAGTTCGTCACTCTCCAATCTTCGCTTCAAAATTTCAGGAGTAGTTTTGAAAAATGTTCCCCAAGATTCATTTAATATGTCTGTAAAAGCCTGCAAATTATTCAAGCAGGAATCATCCAAAATCCCAAATCTAATTGAATCTTCCACAGTGAATCTGCTTGAAAGGCATATTTAAAGTTTATTGTAAAATATTTAAACTTCATTCTTTTTTAAGAAAGATGGACTTGGACAAAGCAATCAAGGAAAGAAAAAGCACGCGAAAATTTTCGCATAAAAAACCAGATTGGAGGGATTTAATTGAATGCATTGATTCCGTCAGATTTGCTCCGATGGCGGGCGACAATTTTTCGCTTAAATTCGTCATTGTTTCAGACAAGAAAAAAATAGGAAAAATTGCGGAAGCATGCCAGCAGGATTTTTTGGCAAAAGCGCATTATCTCGTCGTGGTTTGTTCAAATCCGGAAAGAACAATAAATGCCTATGGAAAACGCGGAGAAATTTATGCAAGACAGCAGGCGGGCGCGGCGATTCAGAATTTCCTCTTAAAAATTGAAGAAAAAAATCTTGCAACATGCTGGGTAGGGCATTTTGTGGATAATCAAATTAAACGTGAACTTGAAATTTCAGACGAAGTAAACGTTGAAGCGATTTTGCCGATAGGCTACGCCTTTGAAAAAACAAAGCCGTCAAAAAGAATAAACCTTGATAATATTCTCTATTTCGAAAAGTACGGCAACAAAAAGATGGGGAAAAATAATACAATAAATGTCTGATGATTATTTTTTTTAAATCTCGCCATTCGGCTCGATTAAGTTCATGCTTCGCATATTCCTTGCTTCAAAATCGGCGTTCCGCATGATTTTTTGCAGATATAAAAATTATTAATGAAAAATATTATATAGGTTTATCATAAAACATAATTTCGGATTTTGTATTAATACTCCGTTCTCCTTAAATAAATTATTAGCACTTTGCATATCCCTTGCTACGAACCAAACTTCGTCAAGGTTCTTCGCCAACTTTCAAGAAATGATAATGGAAAAAATTCGGCAACATTTAATCATTCATGTCACGGCGAGTTCAAGTTATCACTCTGTTTCTTTGGGTGGGCGAGCGATTTCGCGAGAAATAATTGCGAAGCCAAAAGTAAAACGTCCGAGCGGGGTCGCGAGTAGGTGGGGACAAAATTAAATAAAAAATCCTAGGAGTAAAGTTTTATCCCGCCGATAAATCTTGCAGACAAATTG
>CAYZEG010000020.1:0-5702 GCA_964477635.1 Candidatus Woesearchaeota archaeon
AATTTAAGTTTTTATTTTTTATTCTTTTTCCATCCTATTTTTTGAATAAAAATTCACTTTATCCCCATTTCTAAACTCATCAACTGCACTTGCTGTAACCGCAGTCAAAACAGGTTGGCTCGTCGCAGCCGGAAACCATTCCAACATTTGAGCTAAAGCACTTTGAGCAATGCAATTTTAAATTAGAATTTGCATTTTTTTCCACGGCAACATCGTGCCCGTTTTGCTCCGGATTTGCGGCTTTTATTTTTCCCGTTTTAACAAGGTGATTTCTCAACGCTATTGAAATTGCATGCGCTATTGAATCAACGCGGTTTTTTCCAAATCCAAATGGTATTTCAGATTTCACTGAATTAAGATGCTTTAATATTCTTATGGGGTCTCCGCCGAGCTCAAGATATTTTGAAAGTAAAATTGCAAGGGCGCTCGCCAAACCGGAAATTTCAGTTCCCATCGGAGAGATATTGGCAAAAACTTTTGTCGGTCCATTCTCGTCGTAATTTACATGTATGTGCATCGGACCTTGTCCTGTTTGAATCAAGTAATAATCTGATTTCTCCTGAATTTTTTTGTCTCTTTTCGGCTTTACCATTTGCATGCTTTCTTTCTCTTCTGTTTTTTTCTTGTCGCTTATATTCAAAACTTGGAATTGCTTGCTCCCATCCCTGTAAACTGTGACGCCTTTTGCGCCGTTTTCATATGCCAGCAAATAAGCATCTTCCACTTCTTTTTCAGTCGCCTCATTCCTCATGTTAACTGTTTTTGAAACCGCATTATCAATGTATTTTTGAAACGCGCATTGCATAAGGACATGGTCTTTCGGATTCAAATCATGGGAAGTCAAAAAAAGATTCTGCGTTTCCCGAGGGATTTCTTTTATCCCAAGCAAAGATTTATGATTGTCATTTATTTTCATATGGAGCTCCTCTCTTTTCATTCCAAAATAATTATTCTTTCTTGCAATTTCTTCAAATAGCGGATTTACCTCAAAGAATGTGTCTTTCTCTGCCGGCTTTTCGCCTTTTTTCAGCGCGTCGATTCCTGCGGCATTGTATCTCACATAGACAACTGCGAAAAATGGCTCTATCCCCGCTCCCTGCAATCCTGCGGTTATTCCTATCGTCCCCGTCGGCGCAATTGTCGTTCTTGCAGAATGTCTTGGTAAAAATTCCTGCCCCCTAAAATGCATGCTGTCTTTGTCATAAATTGAACCTTTCCATGCCGGGAAAACGCCTCTTTTTTCAGCCAATTCCTCGGAGGCGTTGAGGCATGAGACATTTATGAATTTCATCACTTCTTCCGCTTTCTTTAATGCTTCCGGAGAATTATATGGCATTCCCAACTTTACAATAGATTCCGCCCAACCCATTACTCCAAGGCCTATCCTTCGCGTTTTCTTTGCCATTTCTTCTATTTCAGGTATTGGATAATTGTTTATGTCAATAACATTATCAAGGAAATGCGTGCAAGTGGAGACGCACTCTCTAAGAGATTCGTAATCAAAATCGCTTCCATCTTCTTTTACAAATTTTGAAAGATTTATTGAACCGAGATTGCATGGCTCATACGGCAACAAGGGTTGCTCTCCGCAAGGATTTGTTGACTCTATTTCGCCAAGGTGCGGCGTCGCATTGCTTCCAGTTTTATTCACCCTGTCAATTATTACTATTCCCGGGTCGCCGGTCTCCCACGCCCCTCTTATCATTTTCTGCCAAACTTCTTTCGCCCTTATTTTTTTTGCAACCTCTTTTGTTCTTGGATTAATCAAATCGTATTCTTCATCATTTTTTACCGCCCTCATAAATTTGTCGTCAATTGTCACCGAAACATTGAAATTTTCCATAAACCCGGGAGTTTTCTTCATTTCTATAAAATCCAATATATTTGGATGAGTGTAATGCATTATCCCCATATTCGCCCCCCTTCTTTGCCCGCCCTGTTTTACCACCTCGGTTGACTTGTCAAAAATCTGCATGAATGAAATTGGTCCCGAGGCAATGCCATATGTTGATTTGACATTGTCTTTTGAAGGCCTTAATCTTGAAAATGAAAATCCGGTGCCGCCGCCGCTCTTGTGTATAAGGGCCATATTTTTTACTGAAGTGTAAATTTCATCTATTGAATCACCGACGGGAAGGACGTAGCATGCGCTTAATTGCTGCAAATCCCTTCCGGCGTTCATAAGCGTCGGGGAATTTGGCAGAAATTCAAAATTTGAAAGCATCTTGTAAAACCTTTCTTCCGTTTCAGAGATTATGCCGGGATTTTTAACACTTATTTCTTCCAAATTCTGAACCAGTCTTTTGAAATTGGCGCTTATCTGATCTTGATTCTGCAATCCATGATGGAAAAGATGCATTTTTGCCGGTTTCCCTTTTGAATCATATCTTATTGTTTTGCAGCTAACTCCAACAAACATCTCTTCGTCGCTTATTTTCCCGGAATGCAAAATATCCGCAAGGGCGATATTTCGGCAAACCGCCCTCAACCAGTGTTCTACCGTCGGCGAATCTTTCAAATACTTGTCCTTTATAACCTTAATCTGATTTTCAGTAAGATTTAATTTAGTAAGCTGTTTTAATTCCGGCGACATTTTATTCAGAGTTCCTTAATTTCTTTTTTGAAATCGTCAACATCCTGGAAATTCCTGTAAACCGACGCAAATCTTATGTATGCGATGTTGTCAACTTTTTTTAATTTCTTCATGATTAGTTCACCAATTATTGAGCTTCCAATTTCTTTTTTTCCTTTCCTTCTTAGCTGTTCCTCAATTTCGTTTATCATTTTGTCAATTTCCTCTTTTGAAATCGGGCGTTTTTCAAATGCCTTGTATATCCCGCGCTCAATTTTTTCCCTGCTAAATCTTTCTCTTGAACTGTCTTTTTTTATCACAAAAAAATCGCCCTGATCTATTTTTTCATGCGTGGTAAATCTTTTTGCGCATTTCAAACACTCCCTTCTCCTTCTTATTCCATGCGGGGAAGCTCTTTTATCCGTAACCTTTGACGCTTGATTTGAACAATACGGACATTTCATCACTTTATTTTATACATACAATATCTTGTATGTTAATACCTTTTTTATCACTATAACTTGTATTTAACTAGACATATGAAAAAAAGAAGTATTTAAACTTTTATAACTATTTTTGAGTAGTTTGATCAAATCCCGGCACTTTTTCGGCACAACGATAGTTTATTAAACAAAACGCCGAAGTTTTTATCATGACGCAAGTCAGCATGGGCGAAAAGCACAATGATGATGAGATAATGGGAATTTTACACCCCTTGGTCAGCGAATGGTTTTTCGGAAAGTTCAAGGGATTTTCACTTACCCAGCAATACGGAGTTTTGGAGATTTGGAACAGAAATAACATTCTTATTTCCGCGCCCACCGGCGGAACAAAAACCCTCACAGCTTTTTTATCAATTTTAAATTATCTTGTCGGACTTGCGGAAAAGAATGAGCTTGAGGATAAAATTTACGCAATTTATACTTCTCCGCTTAAGGCGTTAAGCAATGATATCCATAAGAACCTTGTTGAGCCATTGCAGGAAATAAACGAGCTTGCGGAAAAAAAGGGAATAAAACTTCAGAGCATAAGAGTCGGATTAAGAACGGGAGATACCAGCGTCGCTGAAAGGGCAAAAATGGCTAGAAAGGCTCCGCACATATTTGTAACCACTCCGGAATCTTTAGCCATTGTTTTGACAAGCAAGAATTTTGTTGAAAAAATGAAAAGCGTTGAATTCTGCGTCGTTGATGAAATTCACGCCCTCGACAACAAGAGGGGGGCTTATCTTTCTTTGACGCTGGAAAGATTAAATGACATAAGCAAAATCTGGCCGACAAAAATAGGATTGAGCGCGACGGTTGAGCCCATGGAAGAAGTTGCCAAATATCTTGTTGGCGAGGCGAAAAACAGGAAAGTAAAATATATCCGCGTCCCGTTAAGCAAGGCAATTGACATAGATCTCTTGACGCCCGTTGAAGATTTGATTGAAGACAAAGACATTACGCCAAGTTTTTACAATTTGCTGGACGCGCTTCTTCAAAAGCACAAAACAACTTTGATATTCACAAACACCCGTTCAGCGACGGAGAGAATTGTAAACCATCTTAAGGAAAAATTTCCGACAATTTACGGGGATGATAACATAGCGGCGCATCATTCTTCGTTGAGCAGAAACCACAGATTTGACATTGAAGAAAGATTAAGGCAGGGAAATCTTAAAGTTGTGGTTTGCTCCACCTCGCTTGAGCTTGGAATTGACATTGGCTATATTGATTTGGTAATAATGATTGGCTCTCCAAAATCCAGCGCAAGGGCTTTGCAGAGATTGGGAAGAGCAGGGCACAAACTTCACGATGTTGCAAAGGGAAGATTTATTGTCAACGAAAGGGATGACTTGGTTGAATGCGCCGTCATACAAAAAGAAATGATTGAGAAAAAGATAAACAAAATAACTTTCCCGAAAAATTGCCTTGATGTTCTTTCCCAGCAGATTTTTGGAATGGCCATTTACAAAATATGGGATTTGGACGAGATATTTTCCGTAATAAGAAAAAGCTACTGCTATTCTAAACTTTCAAGGAACGATTTTCTTGACATAATAAGCTATCTTGCGGGAGAATATGATTTGGAGAAAAATAATGTTTATGGAAAAATTTGGTATGACAAGGACAAAAATCAAATTGGAAAGAGGGGAATGATGGCCCGGGTTTTGTATTTCACAAACATCGGCACAATTCCCGACGAATCCTTCATAAATGTAAAAATCGGAGACGAACTAATTGGCGCAATTGATGAGGGATTTCTGGAGAGAATGAAGAAAGGGGATGTTTTTGTCCTCGGAGGAAAAAAATATCTTTACAGATATACAAAAGGAATGAATCTTTATGTCGGTTCAGCGGAACATCTTCATCCGACGATACCAAGCTGGTTTTCTGAAATGCTTCCGCTAAGTTTTGATTCCGGATTGGAAATAGGAAGATTCAGAAAAGAAATGCATGAAAAATTAAGCGCTGTAAAAACAAAAGAAGAGATTGTTGAATTTATAATGAAAGATTTATATGTTCGGGAAAAAACAGCCGAAGCCATTTACAATTATTTTGAAGAACAGCACAGGTTTATGGAAATTCCGCGAAGCGACATGATGCTTGTTGAAAAATATCGTTCTGAAAAAAATTATTTGATTTTTCACAGCATGTACGGCAGGAGAGTCAACGACGCATTGTCAAGAGCTTTTGGCTTTTTAATTGGAAAACTCGGCGGGAGAGACATTGAAGTTGGAATAAATGACAATGGCTTTTATATTGCCGGAGAAAAAATCAGCATCAAAACTCCGCTCGAATATTTGAAGCCCGAGAACCTTGAGGAAGTTTTGAAGGAAGCAATTGACAAGACGGACGTTCTTGCAAGAAGATTCAGGCATTGCGCGGGAAGAAGCCTCATGATTTTAAGAAATTACAAAGGAGTAAACAGAAGCGTTGGAAAACAGCAAATGAAAAGCCATTTTCTCCTGCATGCAATAAAAAAAATAACAAATGAATTTCCAATTTTGAGGGAAGCGAGAAGAGAAGTGCTTGAAGATTTGATGGACATTGAGAATGCAAAAAAAGTGATTCAGTGGATTAATGACAACACGCTCAAGATTCAAGATATAACTACAAATCTTCCCACTCCTTTTGCGTTTAACATT
>CAYZEG010000020.1:5712-8925 GCA_964477635.1 Candidatus Woesearchaeota archaeon
GAAGTGCTTGAAGATTTGATGGATATTGAAAATGCAAAGATTGTTCTGGAATGGATAAGGGAGGGAAAAGTAAAAATAAATATTATTGAAACTGAAATTCCGTCGCCGTTTGCGACAAATTTAATGCTTCAGGGACATTCTGATTTGATAAGGATTGAAGACAGGCAGGAATTTTTGAAAAGAATGCACGACGAGCATGTCAGGATAATTTTCCAAAAATGGTTTGACGGGGAGGTTGCGCCGAAAAATGAAAATTGAAAGAACAGATTTCCCAATTGGACAAAAATATGAGGGAAAAGTCAGAGATGTTTATGATGTTGGAAACAATGAGCTTTTATTTGTTGCAACAGACAGAATATCTGCGTTTGATAAAGTTCTCGGGGCGATTCAAGACAAAGGGCAAATTCTAAATCAATTATCTGAATTTTGGTTTAATGAGACTAGAAAAATTATCCCAAATCATTTGCTAAAGGTAATTGACCCAAATATTTCTGTTGTTAGAAAATTAGGACGAATTCCGTTAGAGGTTATTGTTCGTGGATATTTAACTGGTTCCACAGATACTGCTATTTGGACAAGATATCAAAATGGCGAGAGAGAATTCGGCGAAGACATATTGGTTGATGGCTTAGAAAAAAATTCACCGCTTCAAAAACCAATAGTTGATTTGTTTACCAAAGAAGAAAAAGGCAAACATGATGAGCCAATTTCAAGTATGGAAACAATAAATAATGGAATTTTGTGTTATAATGACTTGCGGAGGATAACTCAAGCTTCGCTTGACTTGTTTGATTATGGAAGTAAATTTTTGAAAAGCAAAGGCATAACATTGGTTGATACAAAATATGAATTCGGATTAGATGAATATAATAATTTAATTTTGATTGATGAAGTTCATACGCCGGATTCTTCAAGATTTTGGCTCGGCGGAAATCCCAACATTCCACTGGACAAAGATATTTTTAGAAGACGACCCGAAATAAATATAAACACCGAGAAAGAAATAATAAAAGCATACACTGCAGTTTATGAATTAACAACTGGGAAAAAATTTGAGCCTTATCCGGAAAATCCAATAACAAGAATGGAAGAGAACCTTGGGAAAGATGGTTATTTGAAATGAATAATTAATTGAGTATTTTTCATCCCTATTTTGGAGTAATCAGTATCTTAACTAGGCTGTGCGGAAACAGTGTCACTATCCCTGGTGAACCTTTAAATTTAACAATAAGGGGTTTCCCCGATTCCATATAATGTGCCAAATTTATGCTGACCGTATCTTCTCTAATTGTCGCGGTATTTGGAAAATCCTCTTTTTTTGGCTTATAAAATTCTTCAACCCGTGATTCTTCAACCCCAAGTTGACCACTAGGTCCATTACCATAATAATAAAGACGGATATCAAATTTATCTGTGAGACTTTTAATTCTTTCATATTCCCGTCCAGAAATGGGCGCGCCAACGCCACCTCCTAGTTCCAAAGACATATCATTAGTCATAACTTAATCTTTTTAAGCATTTATTTTGTTTAGAATATATATGGAACATATTTTCATCTCAAAAGCATTATTTTTTCCTGAGAATGGGATTTTGGCAGTCGGAGACCTGCACATAGGATACGAACATATGATGATGAAATCCGGCGTGGCGATTCCGGAGACGCAGGTTGATGATGCAATAAATGATTTCAAAGAAATATTTCGGGAATTAAAAGACGGGGGATACGCGTTAAAAAAAATAGTTTTCCTCGGCGACATAAAGCATTATTTTAACTATGAGTGGAAAGAGAGATTTAATTTTGACAAAATTCTTGATTTTCTAAGACAACATGTGAAAGACAGCGATATAATTTTGATAAAAGGAAATCATGACAAGTTTGATTTTGCCGGGAAAAAAATGAAAAATTATTACATAAACGGGGATGTCGCCTTTTTTCACGGGCATAAAAGCTTCCCGCAAATTTTTCAAGATAAAATAAAAACGATAGTTCTCGGGCATCTTCATCCTTCCGTGCTTTTGTCAGACAAGGCAAATGTCAAAAGGGAAAAATACAAATGTTTTCTCGCGGGAAAATTTCAAGGAAAAGAAACAATCATAGTTCCAAGTTTTTTCGGGATAATTGAAGGCTCTGCGGTTAACGATGAATATTATAGAAACGAAGAAGGATTTTCAGTCATAGAGCCAAAATTGCTTGACAAATTTGAAGCGCATGTAATTGGCGACGACGGAAAAATTTACAATTTTGGAAAAGTCAGGAGATTGTAATTTTATTTATTATATTTATCGCCGTATCTTTCTTTTAACACGCTTATAATATTGCTTAAGGCAGAATCATAAACTTTGTCTACTTCAACTTTCAAAGTTCCTTCAATTTTATCACCCCTAACAGAATTATCATATTCTCTTTTATATTTCCCATTTTCAAATGTCCATATTATCTTTTTGTTTTCTTCATGAGTCTGGCTCATAAAAATATCATCCTTGTCAAAATCCAACCCATAAGGAAGATAGTCGTTGAACACCAACATAACATAGCTAAACGGGAGGTATGACAGCTGGAATCCAAAATCCGAGAATTGGACAAGAGCCTTCTCCAAAAAACCGTCGCTAACTGGAGAGGTTCTGTCTTCAGCATGCTTCTTACGCTGTTCTTCAGTTAATTTATTAATCTCATCATAATCATTGTCATTTAACACGATTGAAAAAGAATCGGCGTTTTTTCCCTTAAAAAAATTTTTTTGAAATGTTTGGATATATTCAATTTTTTCCTTAATTCCGTCTTCCAGAGATTTTGGCTCTTGAGAAAAAGCCGTTGTCCCGATGCTTGCCGTCATAACAACCCCGGCAAGAGCAGAAGCTGCATAAGTCAGGCATTTATTTTGCATTTTCCGATTCTATAATTTTATATCTTTTTAAATCTTCAAAAACATCGCAAGGCTCCTGCAAATCTCCCGATTGGCTAAAATCATATCTGCCATCGCCATCTATATCCACATATACCTCGTCATCCTTTCCCGATTCATAAAAAGCCCATTTGCCATTGTCGTCTAAATTAACATATGGAGGTTCTAATTTATCCACATTATAAAGCAAAAGACCCGTTAAAGTTTTAAAAAATGTGTAACTATTTTTTTCGCTGCAAAACCCAATAAAACTATTGCCTTCAATATCCTATACAACATCTCCGACTTTCGGCTGTTCTTTTAATCTTGT